>WFPV01000060.1 GCA_015487405.1 Aquifex sp.
CCCGACAGACCTTCCCAGTTTGACTTAGAAAGGGCTTTTCCAGACCTTTCCTACATAATTCTTTCAGTCCAGAAGGGAAAGGTAGCCTCTTACAGGAGCTGGGAGCTGAAAGGAAACAGGTTTGAAGAGGAAAAGGTAGAGGTATGGGAATAAAGGAAACGATAAAGGCGTTAGAAGTCATAGGCATAAACGAGCTATACCTTTCCCGGAAACTCAAGGAGGAGAAAGTGGAAACCAAGAAAGAAAAGCAGGAGGATAGGAAAGAGCTCCTTAAAAAGCTCTACGAGAAGTGGAAGGACTGCACCCGTTGTGACCTTCACAAGAGCAGGACTCAGGTAGTTCCCGGTGACGGAAATCCCTACTCACCCTTAGTCTTTGTGGGAGAAGCACCCGGAGAAGAAGAAGACCGGCAGGGCAGACCCTTCGTAGGAAGGGCAGGGCAACTTCTCAACAGGCTCATCAAAGAAGTTCTCGGAATGGAAAGGGAAGAAGTTTATATAACCAACGTCTGTAAATGCAGACCGCCCGGCAACAGAAAACCCACCCCCATAGAGATGAGAGCCTGCAGTCCCTATCTCAAGGAAGAGATAAAGATTATTCAACCAAAGGTTATATGCTGTCTCGGAGCAACTGCAGGTGAAGGCGTTTTAGGAAAGTCCCTAAAGATAACGAAAGTGAGGGGACAGGTTTTTGTATATCCCTTCAATCCGAAGATAAAGGTCTTTCTCACCTATCACCCAGCATACGTTTTAAGAAACCCGAAGGAGGAGGAAACACTCATAAAGGACTTTATGAAGCTCAAGGAGCTCATTTCTCAATAATCGCTATAACGCTGTTTTTCATAAGTTCCTCTTTTAGTTTTTGATACTCTTCCTGGAACTTCTTAGCTAATATCTCTTGTTTTAGTTTTTCTTCATCAACTCCTTCCGTTACCTTTTCCTCTCCTAAGACTCTGAGAATGTAAATATTTCTTTCATCCTCTGCAAATATTAGCTCACCTTTCTTAGCTTTCCAGACACGCTCGTCCAACTCCTTTATGAGGTCTCCCTTTTCAACACTGAGAATCTGGTAATGTCCTTCCACTTTCTCCGCAAGTTCTTCCAGGTTAATGTTTAAGTCCGTCAAGAGATTTTCTACTTTCTTCGCTTTTTCCTTTGGAACGCTTACAATTTCTATCCTTTTTCTGATTTTTAGATTACCCTTTTTTAATTTTGCGAGCTCCAGTTCCACTTCCGAGACTTTAATATTTCTAAGTAAATATTCCCTAAGACCTGCGGTGGCTATTAAATCTTTTTTTAGGAGTTCCTTGAAATCCTTAAGCGTAAGTTCCTGCTTATTAAGTTCTTTGGCAAGTTCCTCTACACTTATACCGTTTGCTCTCGCAATATTTCTAACGAGCTCATCCACCTTCTCGTCAGGAATATCAATCCCCCTCTGGACAAGATATTGATAAAAGAGGTTTACCTCTATCAATTTTTTCAAAAGTTCATTTTTATCGTGGATTCCGTAGTAGATTTCTGCCATTTTAAGGTCGCTAAGGAGTATAGGCTCGCCGTTTACAGAAGCAATTACCTTATCAACGAGCTTTCCAAAAACAATACCTACGAAAAAAAGGATTATAAGTTTTCCCAGTAGAACTTTATCCGGTAGTTTTGAACTCTTTCCCTGAGCCATTCTTTAAAAGCCTCCTTTCTTTTTTCTTCCAAAATTTTTAACTTAATTAAGCCTTTTGCTTTTTCAAAGGGAATAGTGCCAGCAGGTCTTACATCCAAAATTTTAAAAATGTAATACTTTTTGTTTAACCTTATAGGTTCGGAAACTGCTCCCACACTCAACGAGCGAAACTTCCGCCTAAGCGTTTTCGGAAAAGCACTTCTGGAATACCATAGAGGTTTGCTTACTTCTATCCCGTCTTCCTCCTTTGGAACGATTCCTCTTTCTAAAAGATTTTTCACCTGTAGAGCGATTTCTTTGTTTTCTACTGATACCGCTATAACCTTATAGCTTGTGGGATACCTGAATTCTCTTTTATAAAACTCATAGTAAGCTCTAAGCTTCCTTTCAGGAATGTTTTTTACTACACTATCATCAACGAGTTTTCGCAAGAGTTTTTCCGTTACCAATTCTGCCTTAATAAGGTTCATCAATGCAGGAGAAAAATTCCTTTTTCTTCTATCTATTCTTTTTCTTATAAACTCCTCAAGCTCCTTTTTAGAAATAGAAATCCCTTCTTTTTCTGCCTCCTTTAGGATTATTAAATCTCTAACATACTCTATTAGAAAAATCTTTTTGTCCTCCATTGTAGGTTTTGAAAAAGGAAGGTGGGCTATTCTCTCCCAGAAAGTGTAAAACACTTTATTAAATTCATCACTCGTTATTTTTCTTCCGTTTATCTCGGCAACAACGCTACCAAAAACGAAGCTTAATAGAAATAGGAAAGGTATTATAACTTTTTTCATAAAGCTACATTTTAACTCAGTATCCGAGCCTTATCCTAACACCCATATAAACGAGGATTAAACTTAGAATAAGGTTTATAATCCCAAGCCACTTAGCCAACCTTCTGTGATATTCTGAGTCAATCGCTTTTTTTCCTGCCCACAGGTCGTGAGCTAAGGAAACCCCAACTACTATCAGAAATATAAAGAGTTTCTCGTATATACTCCTTCTAAAGCCTCCGTGTAATAAATAAGCGTTTACTAAGCCCGTGATAAACAATAAAAATAACGAGATGAACGTTCCGTATAAGGAAAATCTCTTTCCAACCTCCTGAAAAGCCTCTCCCATTATCTCGGGATGTCTACGAAGATACGGAGCTACAACAAAAGATAAAAAGAGCATACCACCCACCCAGAAGGTGGCAAGAACTACGTGAAGAAAAAGAAATATCTCTTTCATGTTCCTACCCTCGCAAGCACTTTCTCTTTGAAATCTTTTAAAGTTGGCTTTATTCTTACGGGAGTGGCAAGCTTGCCCTCCAACACTTCCATAGTCTTATAACCGTTTCCGGTGATATAGACTACCACAGTCTCTTCTGGAG
>WFPV01000061.1 GCA_015487405.1 Aquifex sp.
ATATAAAATGGGGAAAAGAAATAAATAATTCAGACATAGATATCTTTATTAGAATGAATAGAGAAAATGTTGCAATTTTTATCAAAACAGGGAATATAAAAAGTAAACTTGACAAAGTATATAATGAAATAGAAAATGCAAAGAGATTAAAGTGTAGATATATTTTCCAAATTTTAGATTTTTCTAAAAATACGTTGTTTATCAATAAATTACTAAAAAGGAAATTAAAAGATGAAGATATAATATTTTTAGATGTTAAAGAGGTTTTAGATTTTCTTTTAGAGATTGCAAAGAATTATGATAATATAGATATACGATTAAAAAAAGACAGTATATATACATATGCAGGTTTAATTTTCAAATAATTACCTGTAATTTTACTAAGTTTATTAATATATTTCCTTATGAAAACCCTCTACATCCTCGACGGCTCTTCATTCATATACAGGAGTTTTTTTGCACTTCCCAAGCTCTCAACGAAAGATGGATTTCCCACTAATGCTATTTACGGCTTTCTGAGAATGCTCTTTGCACTGATTAAAAGAGAAAAACCTGAATACCTTGTAGTAGTATTTGACGCACCCGCAAAGACCAAGAGGGAGCAGATTTTTGCGGAATACAAGAAACAGAGACCTAAAGCCCCTGACCCCTTAAAGGTTCAAATTCCCGTGATAAAAGAGTTTCTAAAAGTAATGGGAATACCCATTTTAGAAGTTCCCGGTTACGAAGCGGATGACATAATTGCTTATCTTGTCAAGAAGTTCACAGAAAAGGGCTTCAAAGTAAAAGTTTACTCTCCCGATAAGGATTTACTTCAATTAGTCTCAGACCGCGTAGCGGTAATAAATTCTATGAATGAAGAAGTTTTTACAAAGGAAAAAGTAGTTAAGAAGTTCGGCGTAGAGCCCCAGAAGATTCCCGATTTATTGGCACTTATGGGAGACAAAGTAGATAATGTTCCGGGAATAAAAGGAGTAGGACAAAAAACCGCAGTAGAGATTATTAAAAAATTCGGAAGCGTAGAAGAAATCCTGAAAAACTGGGAGAAGTTTAAAAGGCTTTACCCTAATGCGGAAAAAGAGGAGCTTGAACTATCCTACAAACTCGTAAAGCTTTATACGGATTTAGAGCTTCCCATTAGTGAGGAAGACCTAAAGATTAAGAATACGGATATGAAGGCTTTAAAGGAAATGCTAAAAAAATACGAAATGAAGAGCCTATTAAAAGAAGTGGATAAGGTCTTTACACAAAGAACACAGAAAAGTCTTTTTTAGAAGATAACCATATTATCCCTGTGAATTACCTCGTCTTTTGAGGTTTTTAGAAGTTCCCTGACTTCTTTCGTCTTCAGTCCTTTAATTCTATCTATTTCTTCGCTTGAAAAGTTGACCTTACCTTTACCTATTATTAAACCCTCCTCGTTCACTATACTCACGATATCACCCTTTTTAAAAACTCCCTCTACTTTGACCACTCCCGCAGGGAGTAAGCTTTTTCCTTTTTTAAGAGCTTCCTCAGCCCCATTGTCAACAACAATTTGACCTTTCGGCTCTTCCAAGGTTGCAATAACTTTAAGTGCGTTTCTGAGCTTTCTCTTAGAAGGTTTAAAGAGAGTTCCCTTAGTTTTTAATTCCCTTAGTCTCAAAATTTCTTCATCTTTTCCCGTTATGATGACCGGGATATTTAAGGTGGTGGCAAGCCTTGTAGCCTCGAGCTTGCTTCTCATTCCGCCCGTTCCGAAGCTCGTTCCGGTTCCCTGGACAAACTTAAAGGCTTCCTCAACCTTTTCAACTACAGGGATTATCTTCCCCTCATCGTCTCTCAATCCCCCTGCACTTGAGAATATAACGAGAAGTTCCGCCCCTATCATGAAGGAAACGTAAACCGCCAAAAAGTCGTTATCCCCGAAGACAAGCTCGTTAACGGCTACCGCGTCGTTTTCGTTTATTATCGGAATTATTCCGAGTTCTAACAATTTTTCTAATGTATTTTTCGCATTTATAAACCTATCCTCATTACTTTTTGAGAAGATATCCTTCGTTAGTAGGACTTGACTAACTATTAGCCCGTAGTTTGAAAAAATCGTGTCGTAAATATGCATAAGGTAAGCTTGCCCCACTGCGGAAAGAGCTTGTTTTAACACTAAATCCTTAGGTTTTTCCTTTATATTTAGCTTCTTTGCACCCGAAAGGACGGCTCCTGAGGAAACTATGCAGACTTCATCGCCCAATTTTTTTAGTTTCTTTATACTTTCTGCGAGCTTGGATAAAAACTGAAGGTCTATGTCTCCCTCTTCCGTTTCAAGAAGGTTAGAGCCTATCTTAAAAACTATCCGCATCTTCGGAATAAACTATAGATTAGCAAATCTGCAAGGAATCACTTACCCTATCGTAAGATAAATATTTGTGATAAAGATATACGTCAACACTTTTAAGGGGCTCGAGGAAATTTCCTACGAGGAGATAGATAACTATGCTGGAAAGTTCGTAGTCTGGATAGACTTACTGGACCCTAAGGAGGAAGAACTCCAGCTCGTAAAAGAAAAAACTGGCTTTGACATGCCTCCTAAGGAAATCTTAGGAGAAATAGAAATAAGCTCTAAGTATGTAGAAGAGAAGGATTTTGTAGAGATGACACTTTCCTTCGTAATCCAGTATAAAGGTGAGATACTCGTTGAGCCTGTCGTGTTTTTCATAAAAGAAAAATTCCTCGTCAGTGTAAGATACAGGGATATTCCTTCAATATTGATGTTCAAAAATAGAATAAACATTCATAAGAAGTTCTATCAATTCCCCGAAGGGATATTCGCGGGAATACTCGGAATAGAAGTAGACAGGATAGGGGATAGGTTAGAGATTCTCGGAAAGAGGATTAAAGAGCTATGGAAACAGATGTTTGAGGAACAGTCGGAGGAGATGATAAGGGAGCTTGCCTACTACGACGAACTGAACATAACTCTTATGGAAAGCATAAATGAAAAGCTCAGGATTTTATCAAAGTGTCTTAAAAGTCCCCTCATAAATGCCCACACCAAAAAAGAGCTCAGGATAATTTATGAAGACCTCTCAACACTACTTGATTACACCTCCTTTTACATGGAAAAGATAGACAGCATACAGGCTTCCCTTCTTGGTCTCATAACTATAAGACAAAATGAAGCTGTAAAGGTATTCACCGTTCTCGCAACCATCTTCCTACCTGCGACTCTCATTGCGAGTATATTC
>WFPV01000062.1 GCA_015487405.1 Aquifex sp.
AGACACACCTCCTCCAAGCAATAGGAAACGAAGCTAAAAAGAGAGGATACAAAGTTATTTACTCTTCCGCCAACGACTTTGCGGAGGAAATGGTCTCCTCCCTGAAGGAAGGGAGGATAAATGAGTTTAGGGACAAGTATAAAAGCGTTGACATCCTTCTACTTGATGACGTTCAGTTCCTCAGTGGAAAGGAAAGAACGCAGATAGAGTTCTTCAACATCTTCAACACCCTTTACCTTCTGGAGAAGCAGATAGTTTTGGCCTCAGATAGACACCCTCAACAACTAAAGGGAGTTTCCGACAGGCTCGTGAGCAGATTTGAGGGGGGAATCCTCGTAGAGATTGAGCTGGATATCTCAACGAAGCTAAAGATTATTAAAGAAAAATTAAAGACCTTCGGTGTAGAGCCTAAAAAAGAAATAATTGAGTACCTCCTCCACAACACGAAAAACGTAAGGGAAATAGAGGGAAAGATAAAACTCATAAAGCTCAGGGGCTTTGAGGAGCTTCCAGAAAAGAAGGAAAAGAACTCCTTAGAAAAAATCTTAGAGTTTGTAGCCAACTACTACGCCCTGAACGTTGAGGATTTACTATCTGACAAAAGAACGAAGAAGATAACCGAGGCAAAACAGATAGCTATGTATCTCTGCAGGAAGGTGTGCTCCGCAAGTCTGATAGAAATAGCGAGAACCTTCAAGAAGAAGGATCACACCACGGTGATTCACGCAATAAGGAAGGTTGAAGAGAAAAAAGCTAAAGATAGAAAGTTTAAACATCTCGTAGCCTTTTTGGAAAAACAGGCACACACAAAGGTGTAACTACTCAACGTTTGCCGCTTGCTGTTTAATCTTGTCTATCTCACTCTTTATCTCCACAACGTATTCGGAGAGGTCTGGAATCTTGTTTCCTAAGGTGGTTATCTCCCTGTGCATCTCCTGAGCCATGAACTCTAACTTCCTTCCCACCTCTCCCTCGCTTTCCAAGAGCTTCTTGAACCTCTCTATGTGAGCTTTCAGGCGTGCTACTTCCTCGTTTACGTCGTATTTCTCAAGGAGAAACATAAGCTCGTTCAGAACAGTAGGATGCTCTTCGGGGAGGTTAAGAGCTTTCGCACGCTCTATAACCTTCTGTTTAATTTTCTCCTTTATCTCCTCCCTCTTTTCGTCTATCACCGCAAGGTATTGCTCTATTCTCTTTATCCTTTCTTCTAAATCTTTCTTCAGTGCCTCTCCCTCTTTTCTTCTGCTCTCAAGGAGCTCCTCAAGGGCTTTCTTTATGGCTTCTAAGACTACATTCTTTAACTCTTCGTCAACTTCAACCTCAGCCTTTTCGGAATACCTCCAGGCGTAGTCAAGAATCTTGTCGTCCGTGGGCATAAGGTGGAGCTTGCTCACGAGCTCCTTCAACATCTCTACGTTAGCTTTGAGTTTTTCCGTATCTATAGGAGGCTGAACTACCTTCTGCTCAAGGTCTATGTAAACCGTTACCGTTCCCCTCTTCAGTTTCGACTTAATTGTATCCTTAATCTCCTTCTCTATGGGGAGAAGGTAAGGGGGGATTCTTAAGGAAATTTCCAGACCCTTCCCGTTTAGAGAGCGCATCATAACGGAGGCTTTCCAGTTTTCCGTCTCGTGCTCTCCTTTTCCGAAACCGGTCATACTGAACATGAGTTTTATTCTACGAGAAAAACTAAAATTTATTAATTATGGACTTCAAGCTGACCCGTTTCAAACGCTGGGTAAGGATATTGACTGGAATATTCTTCATAGCTTTAGTTCTTTACATAATTTTTGTTCTTAAGAAGTTTTAAGGACCGCCTTCGGCGGTATTTAAAATAAAATTTATGAAAATTGGATTCATCAGTAAAAAGGGAGCAACACGGGCACTCATAGCGGAAGCCATAGCCAGAAAGCTTCTCTCCGGACTCGGAACGAAGGTTGAGGTATTTTCCGCAGGATTGGAGCCTGAGAAAAGTGTTAATTCCAAAGTCTACGAGGTCTTAAAAGAAAAAGGCTATCCCATAAAGAGCCTTTATCCTAAGCCCTTGAGGAAGATTCCCTTTAAACGTTTAGACGTTCTTATAATCTTAGACAACGACATAAAGGAGAGTGTGGAGTTCGTTTCCTCCCACAAAAGAAGGGAGAATCTTCACATAGAGCCACCCAGAACGGACACCATCCCTGAGTTCAGAAGGGTGAGGGACGAGATAGAGAGGGAGTTAATAGAGCTATTCGGTCTTAACAAGGAACTACCGAAGGTTCCTCAACCTAAAAAGGTTAACAACAGAAAAGTTAAAAGGAAGGGGGCTAAACCTTAGCCCCTACTTCTTGTCTTAGCTCTCTTGCCATATCCACCATGTTCTTGAGTGCGGGAATAACCTCTTCCCACCTTCTGGTTTTGAGTCCACAGTCCGGGTTTACCCAGAGGAGCTCTTTCGGAAGAACTCTCATAGCCCTCTCCATTATCGCTTTCATCTCTTCTTTAGTGGGTATCGCGGGGGAGTGAATGTCGTAAACTCCTATGCCTATCTGTCTGTCCCAACCCTTGAACTTTTCAAAAACTTCTATTATTTCTCCTTTACTCCTTGAGGCTTCTATGGATATCACGTCGAAATCCATCTCGTAGATGTATTCAATAATCTCGTTAAACTCGGAGTAACACATGTGGGTGTGAATCTGAGTCTCGGGCTTTGCCCTTGAACAGAGTCTGAAGGCTTTTATAGCCCAGTCAAAGTATTCCTCCCAGTCCTTTTTCTTTAAGGGAGCTCCCTCCCTGAAGGCCGGCTCGTCTATCTGAATGACTTTTATTCCCGCCTTTTCGAGGTCCTTCACTTCATCAAGGAGGGCTAAAGCAATCTGATAGGCTATCTCACGCTTGGGAATATCCTCCCTGTAGTAGCTCCAGTTCAGTATGGTGACGGGACCCGTAAGCATTCCCTTAACGGGCTTGCTGGTGAGGGACTGGGCGTAGGTAATTTCTTCCAAAGTCATGGGCTTAGGTCTTGAGACGTCTCCGTAGATTATGGGAGGTCTGTAAACTCTGGAGCCGTAGGAGAGAACCCATCCGTGCTTGGTGGTGGCTATTCCGTCCATCTTTATGGCGAAGTATTCCACCATATCGGAACGTTCAAACTCCCCGTGAACGAGAACGTCCAATCCTATTTCTTCCTGAACCTCTATCGCGTATTTAATCTTTTCCTTTATAAACTTCTTGTATTCCTCCTCGGATATCTTTCCCGTCCTGTAAGCCGTTCTCATCTTCCTTACATCTTCCGTTTGGGGGAAAGAGCCTATGGTAGTCGTCGGGAACAGGGGCAGTTTTAGGATTTCCCTCTGAATCTTATCCCTCTCCTTGTAGGGAAGCTTCCTTCTGAAGTCCTCTTCCGTGAGAGAAGCGACCCTTCTCCTTACTTCTGGATTTTCCGCGTAAACCGCGGTCATGACTTTTTCCGATTCTTCTACTTCCTTCAGAGCTTCGCTGTTTCCGTTTAAGGCTTCCTTCAGGAGCTTTAATTCTTGTAGCTTCTCTTTTGCAAAGGCGAGTCTTTCCTTTAAGCCTTCGGGAAGTTCGTCCTCGGGCTCTACGCTCACGGGCAGGTGGTATAGAGGCGAAGCGTTGGAAATAGTTAGGTTTTCCGAAATCTTTAAAAGCTCTTCAATTAAGCCCAACTTCTCTTTAAGGTTAGCCCTCCAGGGCTGTCTTCCGTTTATTATTCCAGCTATGAGCTCCTTGTCTTTTGGAAAGCCCTTTTCTTTAAGGTTTTTGAGATTCTCTTCGTTAGAAACGAGGTCAAGATGGAGGGCTTTTACAGGAAGGTTTACGAATCTCTCGTAGTTAGAAACGCTGTCGTAGTAAGTGAGAACTCCTATATCTATACCAACTTGCGAGAGTTCCCTATAAATCTCTTCAACCACTTCCCATTCGTAGTCTTCTGTGTCCATAACGAGTGCGGGCTCGTCAAAGTGAACTCTCTTAACGCCGGCTTCCCTTAAACTTGCGAGAAGTTCCCTGTAAATAGGAATTAGGGCTTGTGCGAATTTCTCAAGTCTCTCTTTCGTATCAAGTTTTTCCAGAACTACTACGGGCAGTCCGCCTTCCTCTACTCTCTTCGGAGCTTTGGAGAGTTTCAGGAAGGTGTAGAGACCTATAATTTGGGGAACGGTATCGTAACCCTTTTCCCTAAAAAATCTATACTCTTTTAGAGGTTTATTCTCTAAGAGTTTAAAGCTTTCCCCTTCAAGTTCTGGAACAAGGTAGTGGTAGTTCGTGTTAAACCACTTGGTAAGCTCAAGGGCGTTCTTTCCGCGAGCCATCTCAAAGTATGTCTCAAGTCCGTTATACTCCCTGAAGCGTGAGGGGATTGCTCCTACCATCACCGCCGTGTCCAGCATAAAGTCATAGAGAGAAAGTTCGTTAGAGGGAATAAGGTCCCCATTCTGTGCGTATAGGGAGGCTCTCCAGAGGTTTAGTTCCTCAATTCCTTTTAACAGCTCTCCTTCAGAGAGCTTACCCTTCCAGAAATTTTCTAAAAGTCTTTTAAACTCTCTTTTTTCTCCAAGCTTGGGAAATCCAAAAGCAAAAGTTCTAACCATTTTCGCTTCCTCCGGAGGATTGAGAGAAAATAATTATATTACTTATAGAAGTACTTAACTATCGCTTTGTATATGCTGTAGGCAAACTTTTTCTGGAAATTTCTATCCGTCAGCTTTCTCGCTTCGTAAGGGTTGGTTATAAATCCCGTTTCTATGAGAACGGATACTGTTCCCGGTGTCTTTAGAACTGCAAACCCCCTGCTTCTTATACCCTTAAAGGTTATATGCCTACGTCCAAAATCTTTCTGGAGTTGGTGGGCAAGAAGTCTTGCAAACTCTCTGCTCCTGTTGAGGGTAATCTCGAATCCTATATCGGTAAGAATAGGTATGGCTTTCGCATTTCTCGCATCTCTAAATAGGGCAAGAGCGTACTGGCTGTTAGTAAGGAGCTGTTTCTTTTTCCTCTTGGCACTCTCCTTTGAGAGAACGAATATCTGGGTTCCCCGTGCCCAGCGTCTACCCCGCGGTGCGGCATCAGAGTGTATGCTTATAAAAAGGTCCGCTTTGTGTTTTCTTGCAATTCTGACCCTTTGCCCTAAGGAAACATAGTAATCTCCGTAGCGAGTCATAACGACTTTGAATCTGCCATCTCTCCTTAAGTACTCGGCGAGATACCTTGCGATTTGTAGGTTTACCCACTTTTCTTTTATTCCTCTGTAGCCTATCGCTCCCGGGTCCTTGCCTCCGTGACCGGGGTCTATAACTACAACTTTCTTATCCAGTTTCTTTTTAAAGACTTTTTTTCTTTTGGTCTTAGCAATTACAGCTTTGTAAGCTCCCTTTTTCAGGTCTAAAACTATTCTGTAGGGATTTTTTAAAGAAAAGAATGTGTATGAATACTCCTTAGGGGGGATTAAAACAACTCTCACTCCCCACGGGTGTTTTCCTACTCTGTACTTAAAGCCTTTTGGAAGAATAACTTTCCTGATTTTCACATGCTTTTTAAGGTCTATCACTATTCTGTAAGGATTTTCCAAAGAAAAAACTTTATACCTGATAGGTTTATTGGCAAAGCTCTTTAAAACTATGCGAATCTTATCTTTGTGAATTCCATAGTAAACCTTTAAACTTAAACTACTTGCAAAGCTCAAAACTGCGGAGAAAAGGATTAAAAGAACTGTAAGCTTAAAAGTGTTTAAACTCCTCAGGAACACCTATTTCCTCCTCCACCTCCTCCTTCTTGGTAGCCCAGGGTGCTAAAGGAAATCTTATCATAATCGGGTTTGGTATATCCGGCTGGTAGAGTATCATTGTTCCCTTCTTTAACATTATAGCCCTCTGTCTGAAATTGCCAGTTAAGAACTCGTATTCTTTACTCAGGACTTCGCTACTGTCCAGTCTTCCCGTAACCTTTACCGCCGCGTTCGCTATGATTCTCTTCTCTATCTCACTCGCGGTCTGCTGGGCACCTATGAGGATAACCCCCAAGCTCCTTCCCCGCTCGGCAATATCAAGCAGAATGTCCTTTATAGGACTCCAACGCTCCTTAGGAGCGTATTTATTTAACTCATCTAACACTACAAAGATTTTGGGATAGGGATTTCCCGTTTCCTCCTTCTCTTTGAATATCCTCTTCAAGATTGAACCTACAACGAACATCTTTGCGATTCCGTGAAGGTCGGAGATATCTATCACACTGAGCTGGTGGGCTTTCCAGTCTATGTGCTTGGAGGTGTGTCCAAAAACCAAGTGGGAGCAGTGACTTGCGGCGTGGTGGAATCTCCTCATAAAGGCGTAAGCTGTAGCGGTTGCCGCCGTTCCGAACCACTCCCTGTATCTGTCCGGGTCCCTTTTCGTTTCTCTGTCCTCTATAACCTCGTGAAGGAGCTTAATTAAATCCCTCAGACTGTTTATCTCCTTGCCGTTTTCATCTAAGAGAACACCTTTGGGACTTTCTTTAGCGAGCTGCTGGAGTTTCTCGGTAACTCTGTCTATCACGTAGTGTAGGGAGGTAGTTCCTTCGTCTCCTTCCGCAAAGAGGAACCTCAGTAATCCCTCTTGTGCGAAATCGTGCATGGACCACTTG
>WFPV01000063.1 GCA_015487405.1 Aquifex sp.
CCGTATCGGAATCTACCCACATAACCATAGACCAGGCATTTATAGGCTCCTGCACTAACGGAAGAATCGAAGACCTCAGACTTGCCGCGAAAGTGTTTGAAGCAGCCCTTAAACAAGGAAAGAAGGTTCATCCCTACGTAAGGTGTATAGTGATACCTGCATCCAAGGCTGTCTACAAACAGGCTATGAAGGAGGGACTCATTGATATATTCATGGAAGCCGGATGTGTAGTATCTACATCTACCTGCGGTCCTTGTCTTGGCGGTCACATGGGAGTTCTCGCGGAAGGAGAGAGATGCATATCCACTTCTAACAGAAACTTCCCCGGAAGGATGGGACATCCCAAGAGTGAGAGCTACCTCGCTAACCCCGCGGTAGTTGCGGCAAGTGCGATTCTCGGAAGAATTGCCCACCCCGACGAGGTTGTAAAAGCGGAGGCACTTGTAGAGGCTTAATTTTCCTATCTCTCTTCTCCTTCCTCCTCCCCTCCGTAATCCAAATAAACTACCGTGACACCGGAACCTCCCTCTTTGGGGTATGCGTCCCTGAAGAATCGTACCCTTTCGTTCTTGGAAAGTAATTCCCTTACGGCACTCTTCAGCTTTCCGCTCCCGATTCCGTGGATGACCTTTACGGTTCTCAGGCCGAGGCTGTAGGCCCCTTCCAAGAACCTCTCAAGCTCTAAAAGGGCAGAATCTACATCTTTTCCTATCAGGTTTATACTGTCTCTCGTTTTGGGTATGGAGGGGCTCTCTTGGGGAGTTCTGAAGGGTATCTTTGGGGTTTCAGACTCACCGCATTTCTTGAGCTCTTTCTTGTCTATCCACATCTTTATGTTATCCAGTAAAACTCTCGCCTTTCCGTTCTTGATTTCTAATACCTTCCCTCTCTTGCCCATAAACTCTACAATGTCACCTACTTTGATGTCCTCCTCTTCACGGGGAACGAACTTTTCTATTTCTTCCTTCTTCTTTTTAATAAACTCCTTTAGCTCCCTCTGTTCCTTTGCCTTTTTCTTTAGCTCCTCTGCTTCGTAAGAGAGCTTACGGAGGAACTCTTTTGCTTCTTTGTAAACTTCCCTCCAACCTTTTCTTTTCGCCTCTTCGTATTGTTTCTTCAGTTCTTCTACCTTTCTCTTTTCTGCTTCAAGTTCTTGTTTTAATTTTTCTACTTCCGCCTGCTTCCTTTGATATTCGTGCATGTACTCAGAGAGCTTTTCCATAGCTTCTACGTATTTCTCTCCCATCTCGCCTATACGTCTCTTTGCTTCCTCTATTATTTCTTTCGGGATTCCGAATCTTTCCGCTATCTGGAAAGCCATGCTCTCACTGACGGCGTTGTAGGCTATCTTGTAAAGAGGTTTCAACGTTTCTCTGTCAAAGAGAACGCTCGCTGGGACATAGTAATCGGAAGTTGTAGCGTAGAGCTTTATCGGGGTGTGGTGGGTAGTGACAAAGGTCCAAGCTTCCCTTTTCTTCAGATACTCTAAGATTCCTATACCGAGTGCTGAACCTTCTATAGGGTCCGTTCCCGCTCCGAGCTCGTCTATAAGAACGAGCATTTCGGGATCTGTTCTGCGTATAAACTCAGCTATGTTCTGCATATGTCCCGAGAAAGTGGAAAGGCTCTGTTCTATGCTCTGTTCGTCGCCTATGTCAACGAAAACATTCTTAAATACGGGAAGCCTGCTATCTTCACTTGCGGGTATTGGGAGGGCACTTTGAAACATTAGAGCACACAATCCGAGAGTCTTGAGAGCTACCGTTTTTCCTCCGGTGTTTGGTCCGGTAAGGATTAGTCCCTTCTTCTCTTTGAGGATTATGTCTATGGGAACGACCTCATCTTTTACGAGTAGTAATATAGGATGTCTGACCTCCAGAAGTTCTACGTATTCACCGAAGGAGGGGAACTTTCCGTTTATAAGCTTCGCAAACTCGTATTTGGCTTTTAAGAAGTCAACCTCAACTATCGCCTCAAAGCTTTCTCCAAGCTCCCGGGCGTAGTCTCCTATGTATTCGGAAATCTTCTGTAGAACCTTTCTGATTTCCTCCTCTTCTACAGTCTTTAGCTCTGTGAGTTTGTTGTTGAGGTGTATGACGAACTGGGGCTCAACGTAAGTGGTGTATCCCGAGGAAGAGGTTCCGTGAACTATCCCGAAAATCTTTTTTACGTGGGCTGTCTTTACGGGGATGACGTACCTTCCATTCCTTATAGTTATTATCCGGTCGGCTAAAAACTTTCCCGAGTCGGGTCTGTTTATGAGGTTCTCAAGCCTCTTTTTTATCTCCTGCTCAATCGTTCTTATGGTTCTGCGGACTCTGAGAAGCTCGTCGCTCGCTTCGTCCTTTACAAATCCCCTTCTATCTATAGAGGCATTTATGAGGTTCTCTAAGGGTGAGAACAGGTGGAGCTTTTTGAGTATTCTTCTGAGAGGCTCTTCTTGTTGGGCGTAAGTGCCGAGGACTCTTCGGAGCTCTTTGGAGAGCTCTATAACGTTTAGTATTTTGAGGATGTCCTCTACTCCGAGTATCGCTCCCTGGAGCTTGGCTTTCTTCAGGAACTCCCTTATGTCGTGGAACTCGTAGACGCTCACCTTGTCCGCTACATTGAAAAAAGCTTTTGTTAACTCAATTTCTTTTTTGAGGTTCTCCTTATCGGTAGTGGGCTTGAGGTTTCTGATTTTTTCCTTCGTAGCTTCTGAACGGGCAAATTCGGCAAGCTTCTCTTTTACCTTGTTGAACTCTAATTTCTCTAAATCCTTTTCCCTCATAATTTAGATACCGCCAAAGGCGGTCTTTAGAATATAAAAACAATATTAATATAAATCTTCTAAACGGGCTAATATCTCCTTAAAGACCGTTTCCTCGTCCTTGGTGGCGTCTATCAGGACCACGTTATTGTATTCCTTTGCGAGTTTTAGGAAACCTTTTCTTACCTTTTCAAGGAACTCTTTGTTCTCAAAGCGGGTTTTGTTTTTGAGCCTTTTGAGTGCCTCTTCCACCGGCAGGTCCAGGAGGAAGACTATGTCGGGCTTTATTCCGCGGGTTGCAAACTCGTTGAGAGTTTTTATCGTCTCAAGCTCTATACCTTTTCCGTATCCCTGATAGGCGAGGGTGGAGAGGGTAAAGCGGTCCAGTATGACAGTCTTTCCCACCTGCAGGTCTGGAATTATTTTTTCGCTGACAAGGCAAGAGCGGGCGGCTTCAAAGAGGAGGAGCTCTGTCCTCTCGTCCATACAGTGACAGAGTAGTATGTCCCTTATCTTCTCTCCTATCTCCGTGCTCCCGGGCTCTCTGTAGAGGGAGACCTCCTTTCCCTTGCTTTTTAGGTATTCGTAGAGTTTTTTAGCTTGTGTGGTCTTTCCTGAGCCGTCAATTCCTTCAAAAGCGATTAACATAAATCTTATTATGAAGCTTCTTGCTCCCTCCATTCTTGCGGGCGACTGGTGGTGCATCGGCGAGCAGGTGGAAGCAACCATTAGGGGTGGTGCGGACCTGATTCACTTTGA
>WFPV01000064.1 GCA_015487405.1 Aquifex sp.
AATACCAAAACCTCTAATGCATATTCATAACCTAACCGAAATTCCCGAAAAAGTTTGCTTCTGGTTACATTACCTATCACTCAGAAAGACTTCTTTACAAAGTTCCTGGCTTTTAATAAACCTTCAAAGGCTATGCTCAGATTGTTTTAGGGAACTCCAAAGAGGGTATAAATTCACCAAAGCTTCGTATCTTTAATGCGAGGTAGTTTACTCCTTTGTAAAATATCTCCTTATGAAAAAATACCTATGGTTGCATCTTCTCGGACTAATCCTCCTCGTTTTAGGTTCCTTATATGTGGTTTTTAATCATCCCATCAACTTCGGTTTAGACCTAAAAGGTGGTATTCAATTCCTGCTTCAACCCAGGTTTGAAGTAGCCTTTAAAAGAGAGTACGAAACCCTCGCGAGAGAAATAGAAAACACCCTTTCAAAGGAAGGACTGCAAATTCTTGACGTCAGAGCTTACCCGGACAGAGTAGAGGTGGAGTATTTGGAAGAAAAAGAGCTCCCTCTAATAAAAGAGAAAATCAAAAACCTCAATCCTAACATAGTTTTTGAGGAAAAATCGGGAGCTCTTATCGTTAAATTCACGAAAGCCTACGTAGATAATCTAAAAGACAGTATAGTAAAACAAAGTATAGAAATTATTAGAAACCGTATAGACAAACTCGGAGTAACACAGCCCGTTGTCAGCAGAGCGGGAAAATACCGAATCCTCGTGGAGCTTCCCGGATTTTTGGATGTAGAAAGGGCTAAAAAAATAATAGGGAGCACAGCCTCCTTAGAGCTTCGTCTCGTTATAGATTCAGCTCCCACTAAGGAAGCCCTTGAAAAGAAGCTAACGAAAGATACAGAAATCCTGCCCTCCAGGGACGGGACGGAGTGGTTTCTACTGGACAAAATTCCCGTAATCACCGGTCAGGATCTAAAGACCGCCTACGTGGGAGTGGACCAGTTTGGACAGCCCGCGGTTAACTTTGAGCTTAAGAGCGAAGCCGCCGAAAAGTTCGGGGAGTTCACTCAGAAAAACATAGGAAAGAGGCTCGCCATAGTTTTAGACAACAAAGTGGTCTCCGCTCCCGTTATTCGTTCCAGAATTTCGGACAGGGGACAGATAACCGGAAACTTCACAGCTGAGGAGGCTCAGGACTTAGCTCTCATACTCAGAACCGGAAGCCTCCCCGCACCTTTGGAGTTCCTTGAGGAAAGAGTTGTCGGACCCTCCCTCGGTAGGGACGCAATAGAGCAGGGAATAAAGGCTGGAATAATTGCCTTGGTATTTCTATTCTTGGTTCTCGTTATACGTTATAAAACCGCAGGTATTACGGCAAACATATCAATACTCCTCAACGTTCTTTTCCTACTTGCCAGCATGGCTCTCTTAGGAGCTACTCTCACACTTCCCGGAATAGCGGGAGTAATCCTTAACATGGGGATAGCAGTAGACTCTAACGTCCTCATCTTTGAAAGAGTTAAGGAAGAACTCAGGCTCGGAAACACACTCACAAAAGCTATAGACCTTGGCTTTAAGAGAACACTTAGTGCGGTATGGGATACTCACATAACACTGCTCGTAGCCTCAGTTATCCTCTTTCAGTTCGGAAGCGGGCCCGTTAAGGGATTCGCTACGACGCTTGCCCTCGGAACTATAGCGAGCTTCATCTCAAATGTGTATTACGCAAAAGTCTTCTTGAATTTACTCTATAAGCTCAGGATTTTAAAGATATAAATAAGTTTTCTTGAACTCTGCTCTTCCCGCTCATATACTTTCCCTCGGAGGGATAGCTATGAAAAAAGTCTTTCTTATTCTTTTGATTCTTATTACCTTTGGTTTTTCTATGAAACTCATAAAGGTGGAAGATAACCTCTACATGGTTCGTGGACACGACGGACTTCCCTCTAAAGAAAATAAAGGTTTTATCTCTAACGCCTTTGCAGTTCTTACAAACGAGGGATGGGTAGTTATAGACAGCCTCACCACTCCCGAGCTTGCTAGGGAGTTCATAAAGCTCATTAAAAAAGAAAGTAATAAACCAATCCTTTACCTCATAGTTACCCACTACCACCTTGACCACTGGTATGGAGCAAAAGCTTTCAAAGAAAAAAAGGCGAGAATAGTGGGACATAAAAACCTGAAAGAAGTTTACGAAAGCGGAGAGGCTGAGCAGGTCTTAGAAGCTCAAAAACAAATATTTAAAGGAATATTAGACAACGTTGAACTCATCCCTCCAGATATAACCGTAGCGGAGGGAAAGAGTTTTACTATCCGCATTGGAAAGGATGAATTTGAAATTAAAGCTATGAATCCGGCTCACACGAACACGGACGTTATAGTCTACTGGAAAAACAGAAAGGTTCTCTTTGCAGGAGACCTCGTTTACAAGGACAGAATTCCCTTTATGGGAGACAGGAACGCAAGCTCAAAGGGATGGCTAAAAGCCCTTGAAGAACTCAAGAAATACGACGCGAAAGTAATCCTCGGAGGACACAACTATCCCCTTGATAAAAGTGCGATAGACTGGACCTACAACTACATAAAGTTCGTCCGTAACACCGTCAAGAAACTCAAAGACAAGGGCTACTTTATAGACGAGATAAAGCAAGCCTTCAAAGGAAATCCCTACGAGAAGGTAAAGATGTATGGAGTTTTCCACAACCAGAACGTTTATAAGGTCTTCAACGAGCTGGATTTAGAACTTGAGTGAAACCTAAATTAATTTCTTATGGAAAAAACCCAGAGTTTTAAGCTCGTATCGGATTTAAAGCCCGCAGGAGACCAGCCAAAGGCTATAGAGCAGCTCGTAGACAACTTAGAAAAGGGAGTCAAAGAGCAGGTTCTTCTCGGAGTTACTGGAAGTGGAAAGACCTTCACACTCGCAAATGTAATAGCGAGGTATAACAAGCCAACCCTCGTTGTGGTTCATAACAAGATACTCGCAGCTCAGCTCTATAGGGAGTTCAAAGAACTCTTTCCCAAGAACGCAGTTGAATACTTCGTATCCTACTACGACTACTATCAGCCGGAGGCTTACATTCCCGAAAAGGACTTATACATAGAAAAGGATGCAAGTATAAACGAGACCTTAGAAAGGTATAGACACTCCGCAACCATTTCGGTTTTAGAAAGGCGAGATGTCATAGTAGTAGCTTCCGTCTCCTGCATCTACGGACTCGGTAAGCCCGAGCACTACGAAAAGTTAAGGATAAAGCTCGCGAGGGGAATAAGGCTCAGTCCCTCAAAGCTCATAAGGAAACTCATAGAGCTCGGATACGAAAGAAACGACTTTGCGATAAAGAGAGCCACCTTCTCGGTAAGGGGAGACACGGTAGAGATAGTCCCTTCAAATGCGGAGGACTTTATAGTCCGTGTAGAGTTTTGGGACGACGAGGTGGACCGCATAGTCCTTATGGATGCCCTAAACAGACACGTAATAAAGGAAGTAGAGGAATACTCCCTCTTCCCCGCATCCCACTACATAGCTCCCAGACCTACGGTAGAGCAAGCTTTAGAGCAGATAGAGAAGGACTTAATAGAAAGAGTAGAGTGGTTCAAGAAACAGGGCAGAGAAGTAAAGGCTCAGAGGCTCTATCAGAGAACAATGTATGACATAGAGATGATTAGGGAACTCGGACACTGCAAGGGGATAGAGAACTACTCCAGATACTTTGACGGAAGGCAGCCAGGAGAGCCTCCCTTTACGCTCCTTGATTACTTTCCCGAAGACTTCCTGCTCATAATTGACGAAAGCCACATGACAATACCACAGCTAAGAGCCATGTATAACGGAGACCGCTCAAGGAAGGAAAAACTCGTAGAATACGGCTGGAGGCTTCCTTCAGCCTTAGACAACAGACCCCTTAAGTTTGAGGAGTTTTTGGAGAGGATAAATCAAGTTATCTACGTCTCTGCGACACCGGGAGATTGGGAACTTGAGAGAGCAAAGGGACACGTAGTAGAGCAAATCGTGAGACCAACGGGACTCCTTGACCCCGTTGTGGAAGTCCGCCCCAAGATGAACCAGCTTGAGGACCTTATAAAAGAGATAAAGGAAGTTAAAAAACGCAAAGATAGAGCACTCGTTCTGACCACCACCAAACGACTCGCCGAGGAAGTTGCGGATTACCTGACCGAAAGGAGGATAAAGGCGAAATACATGCACTCCGAGCTGGACGCAATAGAAAGAGCAGAGCTAATAAAGGAGCTCCGTGAGGGAAGTATAGACGTTATAGTGGGAGTAAACCTTCTAAGGGAAGGGCTTGACCTACCGGAGGTATCCCTCGTAGCAATCTTAGAAGCGGACAAAGAAGGTTTTTTGAGGAGCTATCAGGCTCTAATACAAACCATAGGAAGAGCCGCGAGGAACGTCCACGGGAAGGCGATACTTTACGCCGACAGAATAACCAAAGCTATGGAAAAAGCCATAAAGGAAACGGAAAGGAGGAGAAAAATTCAAGAGGAGTACAACAAGAAACACGGAATTACACCCAGGACCGTTAAAAAACCTATAAAAGAACTCCTCGCTATTGAAGAGCTGGATTACGTCAGCGTTCCTACGGAAATTCCGAAAGGTATTCACTCGGAGGAGGATTTACTCAAGAAGATAGAAAAACTGGAGAAGGAAATGTGGGAATACGCCAAAAACTGGGAGTTTGAAAAGGCTGCAAAGGTTAGGGATGAAATTAAGAAACTGAAGAAGTTATTAGGAATGGATTAAAGGAAAGGGAAAAGCGGCTGAGTATTAGCCGCAAGAGAAGGAGCTTCCACAACCACAGCTTCCGGTGGCGTTGGGGTTTCTTATAGTGAATCCGCCACCCATGAAGTCAACTACGTAATCAAGCTCAGCTCCGTTTACATAGGGCATAGAGAAGGGGTCTATTACTACCTTAACTCCATCGTATTCAAAAACGTGGTCTCCTTCCTCTATATTGTCGTCAAATCCCATGGCATACTGGAATCCAGAGCATCCACCGGGAACCACTCTTATTCTGAGGATAGGATTTTCGATGTTATTTTCCTTAGCAACCTTCTTTATTTCTTCTACCGCCTTGTCCGTAACCTTAAATATAAACTGCTGTTGAGCTTGTTGTTCTTGCATAACCTCTTACCTCCTTTCTTAAGTTTTACTTTCAATTAAGTTATCAATTTTACACCCTTTTCGTATGACCTCTATCAAGAACTCTCTCCAGGAGCCTTAAAGCAGAAAGGGAAGCCCCGACGTCCGCAACACCTTTCCAAGCAATATCGTAAGCCGTTCCGTGGTCGGGAGAGGTTCTAACAAAGGGAAGTCCCAAAGTCAGGTTAACTCCACTATCAAAAGCCAGTAGCTTAAAGGCTATCAGTCCCTGGTCGTGATACATAGCTAAAAAGACGTCCTCTTTTTCCCTTTTCAGAAAAGCCGTATCGGGGACGAGGGGACCTTCCACATTAAGCCCTTCTTCAATCAGCTCCCTCACCGCAGGTTCTATAATCTCAATCTCCTCCCTTCCGAGCTCACCCTCTTCTCCCGCGTGGGGGTTAATCCCTAAAATCTTTATTCGCGGTCTGAATCCGAATAAACATTTAAATTCCCTGCTTATCAGGTGTGCTTTTCTCTTTATATTCTCTTTCGTTATATGTTTAAATACCTCCCTGAGCGGGAGGTGGATAGTTAAAAGGACAAGCTTTATATCTTCAGAGTAAAAAGCCATAGCGAAATCCTTTACACCTGACGCATGAGCCAAGTATTCCGTCTGTCCCGGATAGCTAAAACCCGCCCTGGAAGCCCAGAACTTGTTTAAGGGCATCGTTAAGACTCCCTGAATGTTTCCTCTGACCGCGTCTGCGGTAGCCCTCGCAAGGTAAGCCACAGCCACCCTTCCCGAAGCCACGGAAGGCTCAACCCTCGGACTCTTCAAAATGCTAAGGTCAACGAGGTAAACACCGGGAGAGGAAATTTGAGAGACTTCCGAAACTCTTTTGAATTCAATCTTTTTTCCTACGAGGCTTTCCGCCTCCTTTAAAGTCCTTTCTTCTCCGTAAATTACATAAGCGTTTTCTTCTCTCTTAAAGTGTTCCGAGAGCTTTACTATTAACTCGGGTCCCACACCCGCAGGGTCTCCCATAGTTATGCCGATTTTTTTCATAGTTTTTAAATTTTGACGCCTTCGGCGTATTTAAGAACTCAATTTCTTTTGACAAAACTATACTCAAGAAATATTATAAAAGTAGTTACAAACAAAAGGAGGTGGTGCTATGGGAGTGGTTAAGCTTGAAAAGGAAAAGTGGGAAAGCTACTTTGATAACCTCTCCAAGAACCTTCCCGCTATGGAGGCACAGCTTGAAGTGGTTGACAAGGAAGTGGGAGATCAGGTAGAAGTTGAATACTCTCCTCTCACCGGACTTTCCTACGACCCCAAGGACGACGTCTTTGAGATTCAGTTTAGAGAAACCCACGACCACCTAATTTATCATCCTCAGGAAATTTACATTAACCAGGAGGACGGGAAGATAACTTCCATTGAGATAGTGGACAAAGAAGAAACGAAGTATATCCTAAGACTAAAACCCGCTCTGCCCTTACCCGAGTGATTTTAGAATTTCGTAAATCTCCTGTGCCGCTTTCGGGTTTGCAAATCTTTTTATAGCTCTTGACATCTCTTCTTTGTTAGCAACTATGTAGGAAAGCTCCTTCAGAACCTTCTTCAGGTCAACGTCTTCTTGTCTTATCACTTTTCCCCCTCCCAATTCTTCTATCTCTTTTGCGTTGTAATACTGGTGGTCGTCCGCAGCGTAAGGGTAGGGAATGAATAAAGTAGGTATTCCGTAGAGGGAGAGCTCCGTTATCGTCCCCGCTCCCGCCCGTGAAATCGCAAAGTCCGCTGCAGAGTAAATTAGATTCATTTGAAGAGAAAAGGGCAGTATCCTAAAACGCTTATTTACATACTCCTTTAAGCTATCGTAATGTTTCATTCCCGAAATGAGAACTATCTGCATGGTCGTGTACTTAGCAAGTTCCAAAGCGAACCTATTTAGGAATAGTGCTCCCTGAGAACCTCCCAGGATTAAAAGTGTTTCCTTTTCAGGGTCAAGCCCGAGCTTTTCTTTGGCTTCCCTTTTATCAATTTTCTGCAAAAGCTCCTTTCTTACGGGAATTCCTACTTTTTTGGCATTTTTAAAGTATTTTCTTGTGTATTCAAAGGTAATAAAGATCTCTTCAGCTTTTTTTGAGATAAGTCTGTTTGTCTTACTGGGAATGGAGTTCTGCTCGTGAATAAAGAGAGGTTTCCTTTTCCTAATCGTGAAAATGCCTAAAGGCAGGCTCGCATAACCGCCGAAGACGAGGGATTTAAAATCCCCCGAAGCCTTTATCTCCTTCTGGGACTTTATAAAGTAATAAATAGCTTTTAATCTCTCCTTTAATGGTACTCCTCTAAAGGGATAAACCTCTAAAAATATCTTCTTAGCAGGGATTTTGTCCCTGAGCGTATACTCTATGCCCCTCTTTGCCCCAACAAACAAAGTCTTCTCTCTGTCTTTCACAAATTCCATAAAAGCTAAAGCGGGAAAGAAGTGCCCGCCCGTTCCCCCTCCTGAGATTAACAACATTTATAGAAATGATAATTTAAATTAATCTTTTACTATGGTCTTCTTTTGGAAAAAGTCCGAAACCGAGAAAAAAGCGGAAAAAGGGGACAAGGGAGCGATACTTGAACTCATAAGACAGGGAAAAAAGGACAAAGCCATAAAGATACTTAAAAAATATGCCTTGGAAAGGGAAGACCTCGCAGAGGTCTTATTTGATATCTACGTAAGGGAAGGAAAACTCGCGGACGCTTATCCCTTTATCAGAAAGTTCGGAGAAAAGGTAGGAACTGCGAAAGACAGGGCGAGAGTCTATCATGCGGTCGGAGATTACGACAACGCAATAAAGGAATACCAGAAAGTCGGAGATTTTGAAAGCCTCTACGCTATTGGAAAGATTTACGAACAACTCGGAAACTTAAACAAAGCTCTGGAATATTACGAGAGGGCTCTCAAGATAGCCCCTTACGACAAAAAGGAAGAGCTTGAGGAGAAGATTCACAGCCTAAAAGTAAGGCTCGGACTCGTTGAGGAGAAGAAAGAGAGCTTTGTTGAGAAGATAAAAAAAGGTCTTCAGAAAACGAGAGAAGCGGTAGAGTTCGGAATTCTCTTCAGGGGAAGGAAGGTTGACGAGGAGTTCTTTGAACAGCTTGAAGAACTGTTGGTAAAGGCGGACATAGGCGTAAAGACAGCGGTTCAGCTGACGGAGGAGCTCAGAAAAGAAGCTATAAGAAAGAATATAAAGAATGCAGAACATATAAAGGAACTTTTAAAGAAGAAACTAAAACAACTCCTTAAAAACTGCCAGGGAGAATTGAACATACCCGACAAAAAGGCGGCGGTGGTTCTATTCGTAGGAGTGAACGGCTCGGGGAAAACCACCACCATAGGAAAGCTCGCTTACCAGTTAAAGGAAAAGGGAAAGAAGGTTCTCCTCGTGGCTGCGGATACCTTTAGAGCGGCTGCGATTGAACAGCTTGAGGTTTGGGCTCAAAGGGCTGGTGTGGATATCGTTAAAAAGCACGAGGGAGCTGACCCTGCCTCCGTCGTATACGAAGGTGTTAAAAAAGCTAAAGAAGAAGGCTACGACATAGTTCTCGTAGACACCGCAGGAAGGCTTCACACAAAAGAGCCTTTAATAAACGAGCTCAGAAAAATAAGGAAAGTTATAAAGAAGTTTGATGAGAAAGAGCCTTCTGAGACTCTGCTCGTTCTTGACGCAACAGTGGGACAGAACTCCATTCAACAGGCAAAGGTTTTCAAGGAGGCTGTGGACATTTCCGGAATAGTCATTACCAAGCTGGACGGCAGTGCCAAGGGGGGAGCGATCGTAGCGATATGTAGGGAATTAAAGATACCCATAAAACTTGTCGGAGTTGGTGAAAAGATAGAGGATTTACAACCCTTCAACGCGGATGCCTACGTTGATGCATTGATAGGCTAAGATAATTTAAATGTTCGGATTAATACAAAAACATAAAAAGCTCGGAATAGCTTTAATAGCTTTAGCTTCCGCTTCGTTTCTCTTTTGGATGTTCTCTGTTTCAGACATTAAACAGATGTTCGGAAGCAGTCCTTGCGTTGCCGAGGTGGGAGGGAGCTGTATAACTCTCAGGGAGTATCGTTTTGAGCTCTTAAAGTATGCAAGATTCCTTGATAATCCCTCTTTCGTTCCTGTAGTAAAGCAACTAGTTTTAAATTCCCTCGTGACCCGTGAAGCTCTCTCAAAAAAAGCTGAAGAGCTTGGACTCCTGGTTTCCGACCAGGAGCTCTTAGAGGTAATCAAAAACAACCCGAACTTCCAAAAGGACGGAAAGTTTAGCTTGGAACTTTACAAGGAAACCCTTCAGCGACTAAACCTCACCCCTGAGGAATACGAAGAAATCGTGAGAAAAAGCCTTATGGCACAAAAGGTTTTAAAACTTATAGATAAAGGCGTTTACGTTCTTCCCGAGGAGGTTGAACTCCAAAAGAAATACGCCGCCACACTCTTTTCCGGAAAGCTGTATATAGTAAAACCGAAGGATGTAAAGCTTAATTACGAACCGAAAGAAGAAGAACTGAGAAAGTTCTACGCCGAGAACAAGGATAAGTATAAAGAACCCGAGAAAAAGGTTTTTTACGTATGGAAAACCAATAGAAAAGAGGAAGCCCATAACATTTACAAGGCTCTGAAGCGGGGGAAGTCCGAAGAAGGTTTCACCGAATACCACGTGCCCAACAAGGAGCTCCCCGACGAAGTGAAAGATATTGCAAAAAATCTGAAGCCGGGCGAGTTTAAACTTCTTAAGAAGAAAGACACCTACTACATAGTCTTTCTAAAGGAAGTTATACCCGAGAGAATTAAGCCTTACGAGGAAGTGAAGGAGGAGGTGAAGAAAGCTTACCTTGAAAAGCTTCGCTCAGAAAAATTAAAGGAATACGCGGAGCGTATCAAAGAAAAAATACTGAAAGGAGAAAAGGTGGATGTGAAACCAATAAGATTTGAGGAGCACGACCTTGAGCGTCTATCCCGTGTGGTTCTCATTCCTACGGAAGACAGGGATAAACTCGTTTTCGGTAAAGAAAAGGTTTTCGGACCCTACCGTGTGCTGAACGGAGAGAGTGTACTCGTGATTGAAAAACGCAAAGAGAAGAAACTTAAGCCTGAAGAGCTTGAAAAAATAAAGAAAGAAGTGAGAAACACGAAGCTCCGTGACCTTGAAGGAATGTATGTGGACAAGCTCATAAAAGCCTATGGTGTGAAGGTGAACAAAGACCTTATACAGTAAATAAAAACTTCATAAAATAAATAGAACTATGCCCCAAGTGGTAAAATCCCAGAAGGCTATAGACGAGATAGTCGTTAATACGATTCGTTTTCTCAGTGTTGATATGGTAGAGAGGGCAAAGTCCGGTCACCCCGGAATGCCCTTGGGAGCTTCTCACATAGTCTATCTTCTCTACGACAGGATAATGAGGTATAACCCCAAAAATCCTAACTGGTTTAACAGGGACAGGTTCATACTCTCCGCGGGACACGGAAGCGCAATGCTCTACGCAGCTCTCTATATGTTCGGATTTGACGTAACCTTAGAGGACCTAAAAGCCTTCAGACAACTGAACAGCATAACCCCGGGACATCCCGAATACGGGCTGACTCCGGGAGTGGAAGCCACCACCGGAAACCTCGGGCAGGGATTTGGAAACGCCGTGGGAATGGCATTGGCAGAAAAATTCCTATCCGCGTTATTTAACAGAGAAGGATATCCGATAATAGACCACTACACCTACGTCCTCGTATCCGACGGAGACCTCATGGAGGGAGTCTCCTACGAAGTTGCATCCCTCGCAGGACACTTCAAACTCAACAAGCTTATAGCTATCTGGGACAACAATCACATAACTATAGACGGGGATACAAAGCTAACCTGGACCGAAGATGTACTAAAGAGGTTTGAAGCCCTCGGATGGGAGGTATATCACTTAGAAGATGGCTACAACTTAGACCTTTTAGAAGAAGTCATACGGAAAGCTCAAACTTCAGAAAAGCCCACCTTTATCTCCGTCAGAACCCATATAGGCTACGGAACTCCCCTTCAGGACACCGCGGAAGTTCACGGAAAACCCATGGGCAAAGAACTAGTTGAGGAAACTAAGAGGAGATTCAACTGGCCCCTGGAAGAGTTCTACGTTCCCGAAGAAGCTCTTAAATACACGCGCAGGAAGATAGATGAAGGTAAACAGTTGGAAGAGGAGTGGAATACACTGTGGGAGGAGTATAAAAAGGCTTACCCTGAGCTTGCCCAAACCCTTGAAAAAGCAATAAACAAAGAGTGGAGTTTAGAGTGGTTAGAGAAGATAGAAGAGTTTAAAGAGGATATGCCCACCCGTAAGGCTTCCGGAAAAGTTCTGAACGTAATGGCGGATTACATTCCCACGCTCGTAGGTGGTTCTGCGGACCTATCAGAATCGGTAAACACAGTTCTAAAGAAGTATCCTGACTTTGAAGCTGACACACCGACAGGTAGAAACATCCACTACGGAGTAAGAGAACACGCGATGGGAACGATTATTAACGGAATGGCTTACCACGGTGGAATACTACCATACGGTGGAACTTTCCTAATTTTCTCCGAATACTTTAGACCAGCAATAAGAACTGCTGCTTTAGCAAACCTTCAGAGCATATTCGTCTTTTCCCACGACAGCATAGGTTTGGGAGAAGATGGACCCACTCATCAGCCCGTGGAACAGCTCTGGAGTTTAAGAAGTATTCCTAACCTCTGGGTAATAAGACCTGCGGATGCAAACGAGGTAAAGTATGCCTGGGAGATAGCGGTAAAGAGAAAGAACGGACCGACCGCTATAATTCTTACCCGTCAAAAGGTTAAAACCATCGATAGAACCAGGTACGCTTCTCCAGAAGGTGTCAGAAAGGGCGGATACGTTATCGCTGATACGGAAGGAATGCCGGATGTAATAATTATCGCTACCGGTTCGGAGGTTGATGTAGCCTTAGGAGCTAAGGAAATTCTGGAACAAAAGGGAATAAAAACCAGAGTTGTGAATATGGCTTGTGCGGAGCTCTTTGACGAGCAGCCGGAGGAGTATAAGAAAGAGGTTCTTCCTCGCGAAGTAATTAGAAGAGTTGCGGTAGAAGCCGGAAGGGATACGGGCTGGTATAAATATGTGGGATTGGATGGACTCGTAATAAGTCTTGATACCTTCGGTAAGTCTGCTCCAGGAGGTGTCCTTTTTGAATATTACGGATTTACACCCGAGAAAGTAGCTGAAGGAGTAATAGACAAGTGGTTCAAGGAATTGAAAAAGTGAAGAGTTTGTTATAATTTATTTTCCTCGGAGGAGGGTGTAGCTCAGCTGGTAGAGCGGGGGACTGTGGATCCCCGTGTCGCGGGTTCGAGTCCCGTCACCCTCCCCATAAATAATGCTTAAGGCTTTATCCCTATTTATAGCTTTGGCTACCAGTTTTTCCTTATATTTACTTCCAGGAAAAGAACCATAGAAAATGCTATTATCTGATATCTGAGAAATAATTTTCCCAAGCATAAAATTAGCTCCTGCAACAACATAAACTCGGGTATAGTTATCAACTTGAGAATGCTAAGATAGGGAGGAGGGAAAATAGAAATATGGGCTGGTTGGAAAGCTAGAGGAGTGCTTTAAAAAGATTGAAAAGAGAGAAAGAATACCAGCGAAAATAAAAGCAATAGCTGTAGTTTTGTATTTTAACGGTTTGTCCTTTAGAAAGGTAGCAAAAGTTCTAAAGCAAACAATGGGAATAGAAGT
>WFPV01000065.1 GCA_015487405.1 Aquifex sp.
ATCTCTATTCTCCCTCCTCCTTATCTTGGCATTCTCTTGAAAGCACCGCAGCAAAAACTAAAAAACTTACAAAATTCCTATGAACGATACCGTTTACGAGCTTTTAAGGGGGCTTGAAAAGATAAAAAAGATCACAGATACGTTTTCACAAACAGGTTCGGACTGCCGTATCACTACGAGCACAAAACCTACTTAAAAGTTTTTAAAAATGCTTGTAAAAAGGCAGGTTTAGAAAACGTTCGTTTCCACGACCTGAAACACACATTCGCTTCATGGATAGCTATGAAATCAAAGGACATTTACGCCATTCAAAAACTCTTAAACCATTCTTCCTTGGAAACAACCGAAAGGTATGCACATCTTACGGAAGACTACTTAAAGCAAGTAATTAACAGCCTTTCCGATTTCGGCAGTTTTTCGGCAAGGAAAAAAGAAAAGTGATTTTTCCTTCGGGGCGACCGGACTCGAACCGGCGACCTCTGGCTCCCGAAGCCAGCGCGCTACCACCTGCGCTACGCCCCGTCTAAAAAAGAAAATATACAACAAAGAAGGTATTAAAAGAAAAAGCAAGGAGGAAACCTTAACTTTCTTTCTTTTCCGGATTATCCTTAGCGGATGCTTCAGCAGTTTCTTTCTGCTTTTCGTACTCTTCCTTTGGCAGGAATACGAACTCCCCGTCCTTGTAATCTACGACTACGGTCATTCCATCTTTGATTTCTCCTCTGATTATCTTGTCAGCCAATGGAGTTTCTACATACTTCTGTATCGTTCTCTTTAGGGGCCTTGCACCGAATGCAGGGTCGTATCCTCTCCTCACAAGTTCTTTCTTTGCCTCTTCAGTTAGCTTTATCTTTATGTTCCTTTCGGCGAGTCTCTTGTTTACGTTTGCAATGAGCAGGTCTATGATTTGGGAGAGTTCCTTCATCGTGAGAGGCTTGAATACGATTATGTCGTCAATTCTGTTGATGAATTCGGGTCTCATGTAGAGCTTTAGCTCTTCTAAGACCTTTTCCCTTGCCTTTTCAAACTCCTTGTTCAGAGTTTCTTCGTCCGCATCTACGGGAATGTTCAAGAGATACTGCGAACCTATGTTAGAGGTCATGATAATTACGGTATTTCTGAAGTCAACTGTTCTTCCGTGGCTATCAGTCAGTCTTCCATCGTCAAGAACTTGGAGGAAGAGGTCTAACACTCTGGGGTGTGCCTTTTCTATTTCGTCAAGCAGGATGACCGAGTAGGGTTTTCTTCTTACAGCCTCTGTGAGCTTTCCTCCTTCCTCGTATCCTACGTATCCCGGAGGTGCTCCAATGAGCTTAGCTACGGAGTGCTCTTCCTTGAATTCTGACATATCCAGTCTTATGAGAGCGTCCTCGTCTCCGAATAGGAGTTCTGCGAGAGCTTTGGAGAGTTCGGTTTTTCCTACACCGGTAGGTCCTAAGAAAAGGAAGCTCGCTATAGGTCTCTTGGGGTCCTTGAGTCCTGCTCTTGCTCTTCTTATAGCTTCAGCTACTGCCTTGACGGCGTGGTCCTGGTCAACAACTCTCTTGTGGAGCTCCTCTTCAAGCTTAAGGAGTTTCTGCATTTCTTCTTCCTTGAGTCTGGATACGGGTATGCCGGTCCATTCGGAGACTACTTCTGCAACGTCGTCCCAGGTTACTACGAGCTCCTGAGACTTTTGCTGTTCTAAGGCTTTTAGTTCCTTTTCAAGCTTTACCTTTTCTATCTTGAGCTCGGCTTCTCTTTCGTAGTCGCCCTTTTCCGCAGCCTCCTTAATTTTGTCGTCAAGCTCTTCTATCTTCTTCTTGAGCTCCTTAATCTTAGCTTCTACTCCACCTTGTTTACTGAGGAGTTCTTGCTTTTGCTTTTCAAGTTGAGCTTTCTGTATCTTAAGCTGTGCCTCTTTTTCGTAATCACCTTTTAGGTTAGCTTGAATAATCTCCTCTTCAAGTGCCTTAATCTTTCTCTCAATTTCTTGAACTTCAGGCGGAGTTCCGATGACTTTTAGCTTCTTCCTCGCTGCGGCTTGGTCAAGTGCATCTATAGCTTTGTCGGGGAGTCTTCTGAAGGTTACGTATCTCTTAGTCAGTTTTACCGCCGCTTCTATAGCCTCGTCAGAAATCTTTACCTTGTGGTATTGCTCTAACTTAGGTCTCAAACCTTTTAGGATTTCTATAGTTTGCTCTTCGGTAGGCTCGTCTACGAATACTGGTTGGAATCTCCTTTCAAGGGCAGGGTCCTTCTCTATATACTTTCTGTATTCGTCAACGGTGGTTGCACCAATTACTCTAATCTCACCTCTTGCAAGTGCGGGTTTCATTATGTTTGCGGCGTCAACTGCTCCTTCAGCCGCTCCCGCTCCTACTACGGTGTGAATCTCGTCTATGAAGAGTATTACGTTTCCTTTGTTCTTTACTTCATCAAGGAGTGCCTTTAGTCTCTCTTCAAACTCTCCCCTGTATTTGGAGCCTGCAAGGAGCGAAGCCATATCTATTGACCATATTTCCTTGTCCTGTAACTCGGGCGGAACTTCCTTGTTGACTATTCTCTGCGCTAATCCTTCCACTATTGCGGTCTTTCCTACTCCGGGGTCTCCGACGAGAACTGGATTATTCTTTGTTCTTCTGAGGAGTATTTCTATAACTTGATTGATTTCCTTTTCCCTGCCAATAACTGGGTCAAGCTTTCCTTGGCGAGCGAGTTCGTTTAAGTTAACACCAAACCGCTCAAGAGGAGACTTTTCTTCTTCTTTAAGCTCTTGAGTAACATCCTTCTTCATCTCTTTTTCACCTCCTAAAACTTGATTTAATAACTTACCACCTATGGTGTCAGTAGCTTCAATTAACGCAGCTCCGATATGCGAGGGCTGAACCTGACTCTCACCCTCGCTGACGGCTTTATCTTGAGCTTTTTCAAGAACCTTAGTTAAATACTGGCTATAATCAAAAATGGGTTTTTTACCGAAGACCTTTTCTGCCACCTTGTCTATAATTCTGTCAGGGGATATCCCGAGCTCCTTAGCTTGCTCAACCAAGGGGGATTTTTCTAAAGCCTTACGGATTAATCCATCTATCGTTAACTTGTTTTCAAGAAAAGCTCTAACGTCTTCTCTGCTAAAGACGGAGCTGAGGGTGTTTTCAACCTGTTCAAGCTGTCTCCTTAAGTTCCTTTCTGCACTTTCTAAACTTCTGAGTTCAACGGCTAAGGTTTCTGCTGTCCACCAGTCTCCATATCTCCTTGCGAGTTCAAGTTCCTCCTGGATTTTCTGCTTTGCCCTTTGTATTTCTTTTAGCTCCGTCTGAACGTTTCCAATGTTAGACTTTACTTCCATTATCTGGGTTCTGAGGTTTATGAGGTTCTGAGCTTCGGTTTCTATGGCTTTCTCAAGCTGTTTGTGGAGATTCTCTAAGTATTCGTAGACCCTCTTTATGAACTCCTTTCTGTCTATTCCCCTCTTCTCAACGTACTTTGCGACGGGTGATTTTTCATCGGATAGAAGAGCAAGGAGCAGGTGGTCCGTATCCACCTTAGTATCTTTAAACTCCTTGGCTATCTCCTTAGCTTTTTCTAAGTATTCTAAGGATTTTGCGGAAAACAGATTCTCACTTATCATACCAGACCCCCTTCTTAAATTTACTTTTATAATATTTATTGAGTGAAATTTTGTCAAGTTTTATTTTAGAAAAAAAATTCCCCCGGAAGAGAAAATTTTTAGAACAAATGGGAATTGTAATGAGAAAGAAAGTCTAACATCTTTTTAAGATAAAACTTATAATATTAATTAAAACTTGAGACCGGGAGGTGGAATAAGATGAAAAAGAAGCTCATCCTCGGGATGGCAGGAGCACTCCTTATAGCGGGATGTGGGACGAAGATAGAAGATCCCTGTAAAGACCCAGATGCAGCGCTTTCTAAATACCTCATAGAGAAGTGCTACGCGGATTACATGGAACAAATTCTCAAGAATAAAGAAGATATTGCTAAACTCAATCAAAGAGTTTCTGCAGTTGAAGCGGATGTAGAACAACTAAAGAAAGAGCATGAAGAAATTAAAGCTGAAATTGTTAAGCTGAAGATAACCGGAAAGGAACAAGTTAGGGTATACTTTGCAAGAAACAGATTTACCTTAAGTGCTGACGCCAAGGCTGCTCTCGATGAGCTCATAAACGCTGTTAAGGATAAAGACATCAAAAAGGTTATAGTCGTAGGTTACGCAAGCAAGCCCGGAACGAGAAGCTACAACCTCAACCTTTCTATGAAGAGAGCTCAAGTTGTGGGAGCTTACCTTGTAAGAAACGGAATTCCCGTTGAAAAGATAAGAATGGCTTCTTACGGAGAAGAACTCGCTGACCTCATAGGAAGTTCCAGACCCGAACAAAGGGCCGTTGATGTAATCGTTCTCTACTAAGCTTCGTCCCCGTCCCCTTTCAATCTTTTTATTACCTCCTCCAACTTATCTGAGGGCTTCTCACAGGTGTAGTTCTTGCATAAGTAGTAAAGTTCTTTATCCGATTCGGGTATGGATTTTATGAACTCGGAAAGCTCGCTAATTTCAGAAGTTTTCAGAGCCACAAGTAGGTCAGGTAGATACTCCTTATAGAGCTCCGTAAGGTGCTTTTTATTTTTCAGATTTACTATAACAAGTTCCTTAGTTCCGTTAAGGGCTAAATCAAGAGCCATGAGAGAAAAGGTATGTGCTGAAGGAAAGTTCGAAATTTCCCAAGAGAACGCCTGGAGCGTTTTAACTCCATATTCTTCAAGCTCTTTCTTTCCGAGGAATCTTCCGAGTCTTAAAAGGTTGTAAGCGGATACAGAATTTCCAGAGGGTGTAGCTCCGTCGTAAACTTCTTTCTTCCTTACCGGAATGTCCGTAAAGAAATCAGGTGTCTGGAAAAAGCCCCCGTTTTCTTTATCCCAGAAGTGTTTTATCTGAAGCTCTTGGAGTCTTAGAGCTTCCTCAAGATACTTATCCTCCAAGGTAGCTTCGTAAAGCTCAAAGAGTCCCCATATTAAGTATGCGTAATCTTCCAAAAATCCGGGGATCTTCGCCTCCCCTTCCATATACGTGTGAAGCAGGTATCCCTTTTCGTCAACCATGTTATTCAGCAGAAAATCCGCAACCCTCTTTGCCATTTCTATAAATTTCTTCTCCCTTAAGCTCCTTCCTGCGTAGGAAAGCCCCGCTACAGCGAGACCGTTCCAGTCGGTGAGTATTTTTTCGTCCCTCAACGGCTTTACTCTTTTTTCCCGGGCTTCAAAGAGTTTCTTTCTTATCTCCTCCAGTTTATTTAGTAGCTCCTCTGGAGCTATTCCAAGCTCCCTCGCAACTTCTTCATATGGTCTTCCTATGTGGAGAACGTTTCTTCCCACTCTCCTTTTGGTGGCTTCTTCTAAGTAGTTTCCTTCCTCACGCAGGTTGAAAACCTGCGTAACCAATTTCAATTCATCCTCATTTAAAACCTCTTTAAGCTCTTGAAGGCTCCAGGTGTAGAACTTACCTTCCTCTCCCTCGCTGTCAGCATCCCAGGCGGAGTAAAATGCTCCTTCCGGAGAGAGCATGTCCCTTTCCAAGAATTCCACTATTTCGTAAACAGTTTTCTTAAAAAGCTCCTTTCCTAAAAGTTGGTAACCTTCGGTGTATGCGATTAGGAGCAATGCCTGGTCGTAGAGCATCTTCTCAAAGTGGGGAAGTAGCCACTCCTTGTCCGTTGAGTATCTGTGAAAGCCAAAGCCCACGTGGTCGTAGATTCCTCCCATTCTCATCATAGTAAGTGTCTTGTCTATCATCTTTAGTGCCTGTTCTCTTTTATACCTGTAGTAATACCTTCCGAGGAACATGAGGTTGTGGGGAATGGGAAACTTAAGAGCGTTGCCGAATCCTCCAAAGTACTCATCGTAAGAGGTAAAGAGTTCAGAAAATGCCCTGTGGAGTGTTTCCTCACCTAAGTTTCCGTGAGCTTTTTTCTTGGCGGCTTCCTGTAAAGCTTTTACGAGATGTTTGGCTGTATTTAACACCCTTTCCCTATCTTTTTCCCAGAGCTCCTTTATTGTGAGGAGTATCTCTTTGAGTCCCGGTCTCCCGAAGTAGCTCTCCTTAGGAAAGTATGTTCCTGCAAAGAAAGGCTCTTTATCGGGAGTCATTATTATGGTAAGGGGCCAGCCCCCGCTCCCCGTCATAGCTTGGCAGACGCTCATATAAAAGGCGTCAATGTCCGGTCTTTCTTCCCTGTCTACCTTTATGGGAACGAAGTATTTATTCAATATTTCCGCAATTTCTTCATCTTCAAAGCTTTCCTTTTCCATAACGTGACACCAGTGGCAGGTAGAGTATCCAATAGAGAGAAATATAGGTTTATCTTCCCTTTTAGCCTTTTCAAAGGCTTCCTCACTCCAGGGATACCAGTCAACGGGATTGTAGGCGTGTTGTCTTAGGTAGGGGCTTTTCTCCTTTATGAGTCTGTTCGGCTTTTTTTCTTTCTGCATAAGGCTTGAGTATAAAAGGGAGAAAAACTTTTTCTATGTAAAAGCTCACTTTTTGACGGTTTCTACGGGTTCGTTGAGCTTTTGTAAACAGAAGCGTTTTATGGGAAGCCCTCCCACTTCTACATACGTTTGGGACATAAGCTGGTACCTGTTAAGATCCAGAGTATTTCCGAAGGCTACCACGTCCATTTGCACAATCGGGGAACCTAAGATTATCCTTGAAGCTTCTTCGATATCACACTCTTTCGAACCAATACCCGAACAGAGGGAAAGATTTTGAACTACTAAGTTTCCTTGCATTCTTTGAACTTCTAAAATTTCTTGTGTCACACTTTCATTGTGTTTCCTTAAGTAATCCGCAAGCTTTTGTTCAAACTCCAGATCGGCTATCTTGTTTCTTAAAGCTCTAATTTCAGCAAGGAGTTTATCCTTCTTCTCCTTTGCCTGTGCTACCTGATTTTCTAAGTCCTCAATCTTATTTTTCATATAAAAGCTCACAAGTGCGGAAAGAATTAGAGAGAGAATTCCTATAACGAAAAGTACCAGGTATAGATTTCCCGCACTGAACTCTTTAAGAGAAGAAGAATTAAAACTTTTTATTTTTTTCAGAAAACCTTTTTTTCTGTTTAAGTTTATTCTTATAAATTCTTTCTTTCCTTGTCTCATTTCTCCTCAATCCCCCTTACACATAGAATATAGGGAATAAAGAATGAAGATTTTAGGTTTTCGGGTTCCAAAAGGCTCAGAATTGGAAGGTTTGTCATGAGTACATCTAAAAGCTCGTTGTTTTCTATTACCTTCCCTGCAAGGTACATAGCGGTAACTTCATTAACGGTTAGTATATTCCTTACTTCTATGAGGAAATCTTCGAGAAGAAGATTATCTTTTGTTTCTAAATAGTCCTTCATAGAGAAACTGAGAATGTTGTAAACCATGCTTGTGCCTGTATAGTATACGAAAATACTTTCGTGGTAATCCACATAAAGTATAGCAAAGGGTTTTCTTAAGTTGAACTCCAATCCACCGTTTACTATTGCGGTTACTTCGAAGTCAACTATACCCAGCTCTAAACCTGCTTTTTCTATTATTTCTTTAAGCTTTTCATACACAAGCTTTCTAACTATAACGAACGCAACTATACGGTGGTCCCCATCTTCACTGTCCCACATATAGTAGTCCGCTATACTTTCCTCCCTCAGGTTTTCTTTCTCTACTTGGATAAAGGTTCTTATAGCTTCATTTAAGTCAGCTTTTGAAAGATTTGCAGGATACTTTTGTATCTTTAAAATGCCGTTCTTGGCCGTTATGCAGGTATGTGCTTTCTTTCCCTTTAGTTTATACTGTTGGACGTACTTTTTGAGAATAGCGATTTTCTCTTCCTCTGTTTTTCCCTCCCATATGTACTCAATGGGTTGAAATACCGGTCTTTTTGCCGTATTCAGTTCAAGTATTCTGAGAACTTCAGAAGTGACGTATACAGAAAGAGCGGTTTTGGCACCCTTCCCTAAGGAGAATTCAGAAGGCCTTATATCTTTTATTTTTTCTAAAAGCTTCACTCCTTAATCACCCCCAGTTTTTTTTCCATCTCCACTACGGCAAGCATAGTTTTTAGGACAGAGTCAGGGTTTAAAGATATGCTGTCAATTCCCTGCTCAACGAGGAACTGAGCAAACTCGGGAAAGTCCGAAGGAGCTTGACCACATATACCTACCTTCCTTCCGTATTCCTTGGCAGTTCTTATGAGCTGAGCTATGAACCTCTTTACTGCTTCGTTTCTCTCATCGTAGAGGTGTGCCACGAGCTCTGAGTCTCTATCAAGCCCGAGTGTGAGCTGGGTGAGGTCGTTAGAACCTATAGAAAATCCGTCAAATATTTCAGCATACCTATCCGCGAGGATTACGTTACTGGGGAGCTCAGCCATGACGTAGACTTCCAAGCCATTTTCTCCCTTCTTTAGTCCGAACTCTTCCATAACTTCTAAAACTTTCTTTCCTTCCTCGGGAGTTCTGCAGAAGGGTATCATCACCCTCGTGTTGGTCAGTCCCATCTTGTTCCTTACCCTGAGGATAGCTTTACACTCCATTCCGAAGGCTTCCTTAAAGATATCCGAGTAGTAACGGGAAGCTCCCCTCCATCCAAGCATGGGATTTTCTTCTTCGGGTTCAAAGAGTATTCCGCCTATGAGATTCGCATACTCGTTGGACTTGAAGTCTGAAAATCTCACTATGACAGGGTTCGGATAAAATGCTGCGGAAATCTTTGCTATTCCGTAGGATAGTTTCTTTACGTAGTAGGTAATCTTATCCTCGTAACCGAAGGTAAGGTTTTCTATGTCGTCTATTATTCTCTTTAAGTTCACTCTCAGCTTTTCTTTGCCTTTTGCGAGCTTGGCCTTTAGCCTCTCGTTAGCGTAGTGGTAGATGAGTCTGAACTGGGTGTATCCCTTATCGTCAATGAGGTTTTCCTTCTTAAGGGTTTCGTAGAGCTCCTTTATGTCGTCGTAATGTATAAGTGCGAGAGGGTGTATCTTTATGTAGTTGGCTATTATAAATTCCTCTCTCGCAAGTCCTACTCCGTCGTTGGGAAGGGAGGCGTACTTGAAGGCGGTAGCGGGATTTCCTATGTTCATCATTATCTTCGTTCTTGGTCTGGGGAGGTTTTCAAGGTTTATCTCTTCTACCTCGTAGTCTATCTTTCCATCGTAGACGTATCCCGTTTCTCCTTCCGCACAGGATACGGTTATCTCCTGACCTGTCTTTATCTTCTCGGTAGCGTTTCCGGTTCCAACGATTGCAGGAATACCGAGCTCCCTCGCAACTATAGCGGCGTGGGAGGTTCTTCCTCCCCTGTTGGTGACTATGGCGGAAGCCTTCTTCATTACGGGCTCCCAGTCGGGATCCGTTATATCCGTAACGAGAATTTCTCCCTCTTGGAACTGTTCAGCTTCCTTTAAGTCAAAGAGGACTCTCGCCTTTCCTGTGGCTATCTTGTCCCCTACCGCTATTCCGCGAACGATAACTTTCTTCTTTCTTTCTTCCTCGGGAGTCTTTATCTTGTAAACCTTTATAACTTTTTCCTCTTTTCTGGAGTGAACGGTTTCTGGTCTTGCCTGAACTACGAAGAGTTCGTTCAGTATTCCGTCCTTAGCCCACTCTATGTCCATGGGCATCCACTTTCCTTTCTTCTGGGAGTAGTGGTCCTCTATCAGGATTCCCCACTTTGCGAGCTTCAAGATTTCTTCGTCTGTGAGGGCAAACTTCTTCTGTTCCTCCTTTGGAACGTTTACTATCTTTACCCTCTCGTCCCCCGCACCGTAAACCATCTTCCTGTCCTTTCTTCCGAGTTTCTTCTCTATGATTGCGGAGTATCCCTTCAGGAGAGTGGGTTTGAAGACTATATACTCGTCCGGAGTAACTTCACCTCTAACAAGAAGCTCTCCGAGCCCGTAAGTTGCGTTTATAACTATCACGTCCTTAAATCCCGTTTCGGTGTCCAGGGTAAACATAACCCCGCTCGCTCCGAGGTCGGAGCGAACCATCTTTTGAACGCCGACTGCGAGACCTACCTTGAAGTGGTCAAATCCGAACTTCTCTCTGTAGACTATTGCTCTGTCGGTAAAAAGTGAAGCAAAGCAGTTCTTAATGGCTACGAGCAGGTTTTCCGCTCCTACAACGTTTAGATAGGTCTCTTGCTGTCCCGCAAAGGAAGCCTCGGGGAGGTCTTCCGCCGTTGCGGAAGAACGGACGGCTACGTCAACGGCGTGTGTGTTATACTTCTCTGAAAGTTTCTGATAATACTCCTTTATTTGAGCCTCTAAATCGGGAGGGAACTCTCCCCCTTTAATAAGCTCTCTTACCTCATGTCCTCTTTTTTGTAAATCTTTAATATCGTCAACGTTCAGACCTTCAAGAATCTTCCTTATCTTCTCTTTGAGATTGTTGTATTCAATGAAGTAGTAGTAGGCGTTTGAAGTAACGACGTATCCGTAAGGAACCTTTACTCCGAGTGGAGTGAGGTTTCTTATCATCTCTCCGAGGGAGGCGTTTTTTCCACCCGCTATGGGAATATCATCTATGGTTACCTCATCCAACCACAGAACTAAGGCTTTCGCCTTATCCTGAGACATCACTACCCTCCTTTATAACAATTTCGTTAAAATCTCCAAACTTTCTAAAGAGGTCTTCAACCCTCTTAAGGAGAGCGAGGCGATTCCTCTTTATATTTTCTTCATCAGCTATTACCTTTACGTTATCAAAGAACTTATCTATGTATTCCTTTAGCTCCAAAAGTTCAAGGGGATTTCGTATTTCCTTCTTTTCAAACTCTTTAAGCTTTTCGTAGAGCTCCTTCTCTTCTGGAGCCTTAAGTAGCTCTTCCCTCACCTCCCTGTCTTCCCACCCTTTTGGAATAATTCTAATAACCCTTTTGCCACTTTCAACGAGTTTCTGGAAGTCCTCACTCTTTGAAGCTGCGTGGAGTGCCTTAACCTTTTCAATCACCTCGTAGGGATGGAAGGGTGAGTAGACCTTAAGGATACTCCTCACTATATCTATGGGGTAATCCTCAAGGTAGCTTATCAGCCTCTGTTTTAAGAACTCTTCCAACTTTTCAAAGTGTTTGAACCCTCCGTATATATCCTTAAACTTCCTTAAATCTAAGCTTATTTTTTTCTCATCAAGAATCTTAAATATTCCGAAGGCACTCCTTCTGAGTCCGTAGGGGTCGGAGCTTCCCTTAGGGATTTCTCCGGCTTTAAAGAATGAGTAGAGGTTATCTATCTTGTCGCTAAGAGATAGAACCGTTCCTGTTAGCGTTTCCGGAACCTTGTCTTCTAAGCTCTTTGGCATATACTGCTCCCACAGAGCCTTTGCCACTTCCTCGTCGTAGCCCTGCTTCAGAGCGTAAACGTATCCCATGTAGCCCTGAAGCTCGTCAAGTTCTTTCACCATCTCAGTGAGGAGGTCAGCCTTTGAGAGTCTTACAGCCATTTTTACCTTTTCCCATTCACAGGGAAGGTGTTCACATATCCTCTTTGCTATTTCTTCCATCCGTTCAACCTTTTCAAGCATAGAGCCTATCTTTGGGTGGAATAGGACTTCCTTGAGCTTAGGAACAAGACTTTCTAAAGGCTTTTTTAGGTCTTCGTTATAAAAGAAGAGTGCATCTTCCAGGCGTGCCCTTAGGACCTTTTCGTATCCCTTCTTTATTTTCTCGTTTACTTTATTGTTACTTATTCCCACAAAGTAGTTTATAAGTTTCCCGTCCTTTTGAACGCAGAAAAACCTCTGGTGGTGTGCCGCCACCGTGATTATGACGAGCTCAGGGAGGACTAAATACTTCTCATCAAAGCTTCCGAGCACCCCGAAGGGGTATTCAACCAAGTTAGTAACTTCCTCTAAAAGTCCTTCCGGATAAATAGGTTTTCCGCCCACCTGTGCGGATAGCTCTTCCACCTGAGAGCGAATAATCTCCTTTCTCTCGTTTATATCGGGGATAACAAAGTTTTCCTTTAAAGATTTTAGATACCCTTCGGGTGAAGAAACCTTTATTTCCTTAGGAGCTAAAAACCTGTGTCCCCTCGTTTTATCCGAAGAGGTAAGCTCTCCGAACCGAAGCTCTAAGACTTCTCCATTAAGCAACGCAAGAATCCAGCGAACAGGTCTTGAAAAGGTTATGCGTTTTGAAGAAGTCCATCGCATCCTTTTGGGAAAGGGAACGGAGAGTAGTATATCTTCAAAACTTTCCTGGAGTTTTTCCACGGGGGATTTTTCCAGAACCTTCCTGACAATGGCTACGTATTCCCCCTTTCCCTTCGGAAGAACCTTTACCTCTTCAAGGCTTGCGTTGTTCTTCCTTAAAAATCCTTCTAAAGCCTTAGTGGGATTTCCTTCCTCGTCGTAAGCCACGTTCTTTGGTGGTCCCCATACTATTTCTTCCATTTCTTTCCTTTCGTTTTCAAACGCCTCAAATATTAAGGTTAGTCTTCTCGGAGTTCCGTAAATGGTTACCTTCTTAGCCTTCAGAATTTCGTTGAACTTTTCCTTAAGGTAATCAAGTGCTGGGGAAATAACGGAAGCGGGGAGCTCCTCGGTGCCTATTTCAACGAGTAAGTTATTCATTTGCTTAAAATTTTAGCACACTCAGAACTCTTCCAATTCCTCTTCGGAGAAGGAAACCTTAGGTATAGCTTCCTTTATTTTCTCAAAGGCGGTATAAAAGTCGTCCTCCACTGTTCTTACCCTCTTTCCGTAAACAAGCTGGAAGGCTTTTGAGATTATTGCTTCCTTATGAAGCGCGTTCGTAAGACCGAGCTCCTGATACTTTTCCTCCATAACTTCCCTAACGTCCCTAAGGACATTTGCCCTGTTTTCCCTCTCCCTCTCCGCCTCTTCCAAGGGCATCGCTAAGAACTCGTCCACTTTTTTCAGAACCCTCTCAAAGGCGTAAGCGGGAAACCGCTTCTCTCCGAACCTGTCCGTGATAAAACCAACTGTAAGGAAGTAGGGCTCTTCTACCTTAGTTTCAAGTTCTACTTCTTCCATTTCCGGATTTTCACTTCTATACTTCATAAAAATCTCGTAAGCCTGGTGAGCTTTGTCTTTTAGGTTCGGAGCTTTCTCAACGTTTAGAGAGATTATGTAGTCCTTTGTCTCGGGAGGAAGGATTATTGCAGGAACTTCGGATAATCCCAAGAGCTCCGCGGCTTTTAGTCTGTGTTGACCGTTTATAACCTCGTAGTAATCCCCTTCTCCCTCAACCACGAGAATAGGGTCTACAAAACCGACTTTCTCTATGCTTGTCATAAGTCTCTTTATCAACGTTTCTGATAAGTCCCTCTGTATGCTCGGAATCTTTATTTTATTTACAGGCAATAAACCTATCTTTACCTCATAGCCCTTGAGGGGCTCTTTCAAAGTATACATATTTATATATCTTATCAAGGATGAAGAGATATCGTGGATATTAAAGAGCTTTAGGTAGTTCACGAATGAGATG
>WFPV01000066.1 GCA_015487405.1 Aquifex sp.
AGAGTCAATAGAAACGAAGCTTTGCATTCCAAGCTAAGGGACAAGTTAGCAGCATTTAAGCGAAGGACTAAAGCCTTCTTCCGGTCTTTTCGCTCTCTCCATTATGCTCTCGCTCTTTTTACCTACTATCATCTATTTGGGTAAGAACCTCTTCTGGGCTATCCTTATACTTGACACAGCTCAGGTTTATAATAAATTCTTTTGAGTGATGTCCTCGGACATAGACGAGCTTCGGCGAGAAATAGATATAGTAGACGTTATATCCGAATACATCACCCTGGAAAGGGTAGGGTCTAATTACAGGGCTAACTGTCCCTTTCATCCCGATAGGACCCCTTCCTTCTACGTTTCTCCCAGTAAACAGATATTCAAGTGTTTTGGGTGCGGAGTTGGTGGAGATGCTATAAAATTCGTTTCCCTTTACGAGAACATATCTTACCTCGAGGCTGCCCTGGAGCTTGCAAAGAAGTACGGTAAATCTCTTAATATTCAGAAAATTAGTAAGAATGAAAAGATTCTTATAGCCCTCGACCGTGTGGCAGATTTTTATATGGAAAGCCTTCATAAGAATGAGGAAGCGCTAGAGTATCTAAGAAAGAGGGGGATAAGCGGAAGCACGCTGAAGAGATTCGGGATTGGGTTTTCTCCATCCAGTGAGGCGCTTGTAAACCTTCTGCGAAAAGAAGGACTCCTGGAAGATTATCTAAAAACGAAGAATATTATAAAAATAAACGAAGAAACTTACAGGGATTTGTTTTTAAAAAGGGTGATAGTTCCTATCCGAAACCCCTCGGGAAGAGTTATAGGATTCGGAGGAAGACGTATAAGGGAAGATAGCTCTCCCAAGTATATAAACTCGCCGGATAGTGATGTATTTAAAAAAGGAAAGAATCTCTTTGGGCTATTTGAAGCTAAGGACTACATAAAGGATGAAGGGTTTGCCGTTTTAGTAGAAGGCTACTTTGATGCTTTAAAACTGTTTTCCGAAGGAATAAAAAATGTTGTAGCTCCTTTGGGAACAGCCCTTACGGAGGATCAGGCTCAACTCTTGTCTAGATACACGAAAACAGTCTACCTCCTTTACGATGGAGATACAGCCGGACGAAACGCTATGAACAGAGTTATCCCCATACTGCTCAAAGCCGGTTTGGAAGTTCATCCCGTTTATCTTCCGGAAGGACACGATCCTGACAGTTTTATAGACGCCTTTGGCGTAAAGGAGTTAAAAAGTATAATAAAAAGCTCCCGTGAACTTTTTGAAAGCCTGTTAGAAAAAGCTTCTGAGAACCTGGAGAAGTACACAAAGGATTTTAGATACTTCCTTGGCTTTCTAAGAGATGACATTAAAAGAATAGCTCTTGCGGCAGAGTACGAAAAGCGTTATAAGGTGCCTGTGGAAACCCTACTCCAACCTGTCAAACAAGAAAAGGTTAATAGCCTTCCATGGAACGTAAAAGTAGTTCTTAAGGGCTTTTACGAACTAAAGCCGAATATATCACCGGAAGAGCTCGAGCTTCCCGAGGATATAAAAGAGCTGTGCGAAAAAGCTATAAGGGGGGAGGCACACGAACTACCCGAAGAAGTGTTTGAGGTTAACGTGTCGGACTTGGAGAAGGTGTTTTGGAGTGTTCTTGATAAGCTTCAACAAAACTATAGAAAGCTAAGAAAAAAGAAAGGGGTTTTAAATAAATCTTTCAGGTGAAGGAGGTAAGGAAATGCTGGAAAGGGAAAGCGTGAGACAACTGGTAGAGATAGGTAAGGAAAAAGGCTATCTTACTTACGACGAAATTAATGAAATTCTTGAAGAGGATTTCGTTGAGTCTGAACACTTTGAGGAGATTATGGATTATCTCCAGAGTATGAATATTCAAGTTGTTGAAAGTGAAGAAGAACTTGAAGAACAAGAGGACGATGAATCCATAGTGTCCACTTCTTCCTTCACCGCATCTGGCAGAGACGGGGACCCCGTAAAGCTTTATCTGCGCGAAATGGGAAAGATACCCCTTCTGAAGAGGGAGGAGGAGATATACTACGCCCAGCAGATAGAAATAGGCAGAAAGATAATGAGAAGAGGTTTAATGAGAACTTCTTTCTTAGTGGACAAAATACTGGACGACTGGGCACGTCTCTGTAACGGAAAGGCAAAGATACACGAAGTTATGGACCTGGTAGAATACGAGAACGAAAAAGATTTTGAGGAGCGTTTTGACGAGTTTGAAAGGTACTTTATAGAAAAAGGTTATGAGCTTGCCAAGGCCTACGTAAAACTCTTGGAAGTAAGGGAAAGATTTCTCGAAAATCCTACACCAGAAAATAAGAAGGAGTATCTCTACACCCACGCAAGGCTCAATAAGATTATCAAGGAGATGAAGATAAAGTATGCTAAGTTTGAACGCGTAGCGGAAGAGATTCTAAAGATATTCAAGGAGTATCAGAGAAAGAGAAAAGAGCTGAACTCCAGGGTTAGAAAGCTAAGGTCCATACACAGGGATCTGGATTACTTAGTGAATAACTACTTGAATGACGAGGAAATACAGAAGAAGGTAAAGGAGGCGGGACTTTCTTTTGAGAAGTTTACTACGCTGATAAATGAATACGTAAACCTTAAAAGGGAAGTAAATCGCCTAGAACGACTGATGGGAATTTACCCCATAGAAGAGATACCGAAGGTAATGAAGATAATAGAGCAAGGAAGACAAAAGGTTGTAAAGGCAAAACAGATAATGATTCAGTCGAACCTAAGATTGGTCGTTTCCATCGCTAAGAAATACGTTAACAGAGGACTTCACTTCTTAGACCTCATTCAGGAAGGAAACATAGGTCTTATGAAGGCCGTTGATAAGTACGACTACAGGAAGGGGTACAAGTTCTCCACCTACGCAACCTGGTGGATAAGGCAGGCGATAACCCGTGCCATAGCTGACCAGGCGAGGACCATAAGAATTCCCGTCCACATGATAGAGACCATAAACAAGATAATCAAAGCTTCCAAGAAGCTCTTCCAAGAAAATGGAAGGGAGCCAACCCCCGAAGAGGTAGCAGAGTACTTGGACATGCCTGTGGACAAGGTCAGAAAGGTTATGAAATTCTCCCAAGAGCCCATATCCCTTGAAACACCTATAGGTGATGATGACGACACCTTCCTGAAGGACTTTATAGAAGACAAGTCCATCCCAAATCCTGAGGAGATAGTTACGAGAAAGCTCCTCAGGGAGCAGCTCGAAAAAGTTCTTCAAACGCTTTCGGAGAAAGAGAGAGAGATTTTAATGTACAGATACGGACTTGTGGATGAAACCGAATACACCCTTGAGCAGGTAGGAAAGATGTTCAACGTAACGAGGGAAAGGATAAGACAGATAGAAAACAAAGCCCTTAGAAAACTCAGACACCCCTCGAGGGCTAAATACCTCAAGGACTTTGAGTTCTGAGCCTCTCTCTTTCTTCGTTCTCACTATATTTCCCAAGATTATTGAATGTTATATAGAGTACGGTATAGTTCGTCAAGCCATAAAGAAAGGAAAACTTTCCGTTCGTGCCATTGACCTGCGTTCTTTTGCACCTAAGGGACAGGTGGACGATGTTCCGTACGGCGGATTTCCCGGAATGGTTTTAAAACCGGAACCCATCTTTGAGGCTTACGATTATATCGTCGAAAATTACGGCAAGCCTTACGTGTTAATCACCGAACCCTGGGGAAGGGTAATAAACCAAGAATATCTAAAAGAACTTTCACAAAAAGAAAGGATAATGATTATCTGCGGGCGGTACGAGGGTGTGGATGAAAGGGTAAAGAGCATAGTTGACGAAGAAGTTTCCCTGGGAGACTTTATCCTTTCGGGGGGAGAACTCGTAGCTCTTGTTTTGATAGACGGGGTGGCAAGGTTACTTCCGGGAGTTCTGAGTGAACCCCGGAGCTTAGAGGAAGATAGCTTCTCCAACAGGTGGCTGGGCTACCCCGTGTACACAAGACCACGCGAATATAGGGGAATGAAAGTACCCGAAGAGCTTCTTTCCGGTAATCATAAGCTGATTGAACTGTGGCAGCTTTGGCATAGGATAGAAAATACTTTAAAGAAGAGACCCGATAAGGTTCCTAAAGACTTGACAGAAATAGAAAAAGATATTTTAAATAGTATATTATCCGGATTGAGTTTCAAGGAATGGGTGAAAAAGCGTCTCAATTCTCTTTAGAATTCTTGAACTCTTCTCCTTTCTCACCTATAATAAATAAATCTTCGGAGGCAGTTAATGAACGAATTTGAAAAACTCCTGGAGGAAGCCTTAGCCCTTCCGGAAGAAGGATTCCGTAAAGGCCAAGTTGTAAAAGGTAAGGTAGTTAAAGTTTCCGGAGATACAGTCTTTGTCGATATAGGTTACAAAACGGAAGCAGTTATCTCCCGTGAAGAAGTGCCCGATGTGAAGGAAGGGGATGAAATAGAAGCCGTCGTAATAAGGTTCTCCCCCAGAATCCCTAACCCCTTACTTTCAAGAAAACCCTTAGAGGAACAGAAGGAACTCCAGAAGCTCCATCAGGCTTTCCTCGAGAAGAAGAGTGTTGCCGGAAAAGTAGAGAGAAAGGTAAGGGGCGGCTTTATTATAGATTTCGAAGGAATAAAGGCTTTCCTCCCACTTTCCGAAACCGGAAAAAAGATAAAGGAAGGACAAGTTTTAGACCTCAAGATTTTAGACCTAAGGCTGGACGGAAAGAAACCAAAGATAGTCGTCTCCCACAAGGCACACCTTGAAGAAGAAAGGGAAAAACTCAGGAAGAAACTCCTCGAAAGCCTCAAACCCGGAGATGTTGTGGAAGGAAAAGTTGTAAAGGTAGACACCAATAAAGGAGTTACTCTGATAATAGACGGTGTCCTCAGAGCTTTCCTCCCCAAAGAAGAGCTTTCCTGGGGAAGGGATAAGAATCCCTACAACTACACTGATGTAGGGGAAAAGCTCAAGGTAAAGGTAAAGAGAGTAGATAAAAATAAGGAGTTCATTATCGTATCCCTCAGAGAGCTCAAGGGCAATCCTTGGGAGAAATTCCTCCAGGAACACAAAGAGGGAGATATCCTAGAAGGAAAGGTCGTTACTACAACTCCCCGCGGGCTTGTCGTTGAGCTTGCAGAAGGAGTTGAAGGCTTTGTTCCTGAAGAAGAAATATCCTGGGAAGGAAAACCCGAAATAAAGAAGGGAGATATTGTAAAGGTAAAGATACTGAAGATAGAGCCAAAGAGAAGAAGACTCATTCTCAGTATAAAGAGAACGCAGCCGAGACCTTGGGAAGAATACCTGCAAAAGCACCCTGTAGGTTCTAAGGTCCTAGGAAAGGTTCTAAAGATTGAGGGTAGTAGAGCTATAGTGGATCTGGGTGAAGGTATAAAAGGAATAATTCACAGGAGCGACCTTTCCTGGACGAAACCGAGGAGAGTAGAAGAAGTATTAAAGGAAGGCGAGGAAAGAGAGTTTGCAGTTCTCGGTCTGGAAGGAAAGTACGTAAAACTCGGTATAAAGCAGCTTACGGAGAATCCGTGGGAAAAAGTAAAAGAGAAGTACAAAGTCGGAGACGTCGTAAAGCTCCGCGTGAAAGAGCTCGCTCCATTCGGAGCATTCTTGGAGTTGCCTGAAAGAGTAGAAGGCCTCTTACCCTTCTCGGAAGTTCCCAAGCATATAAGAATTAGGAAAGACCAAGAGTACGAGGTCAAGATAATAGACCTTAATCCCAAGGAAGGAAAGATAACCTTCAGTATAAACGCACTTATGGAAGAAAAACCGAAAGATGAAGGAAAAGAGGAAGCTGCTGCTGTTGTAACCAGCGCTTCTTCCAGCGGGGGCTTCAAACTCGGAGAGATACTAAAGAAAAAGTGGAAGATGTAGCCCCTTTGCTCCTTATAATTATTCCTTATGAATAAAAAGCAGCTCTCCAGAAAAATCTACGAAAAAGTAAAGGGTACACGCCCAGATACGAGCAGAAAGGAAGTTTACGAATGTGTGGTAGAGCTTTTCAAGATAATTCAAGAAGCACTTCTGGACGGGGAAAAGGTAAAGGTTTCGGGATTCGGGACCCTTATGGTGAAAACCAGAAAACCAAAGAAGGGAATGAACATAAGGGAAGGAAAAGTTATCAACGTTCCTGAACGCAAAGTTGTGGTTTTTAAACCTAGTAAGAGTTTCATAAAGGTAGGAAAATGAAAAGGGAAATAAAAACTAGCGATGCACCGAAACCTGTGGGACCCTACTCCCAAGCTGTTGAAGCCGGGGGTTTTTTATTTCTTTCGGGGCAAATAGGTATAGACCCTTCTACTAACGAGCTCGTTGACGGTTTTAAGAACCAAGTTATTCAGATATTTAAGAATATTGATGCGATTTTAAGAGAAGCAGGTTATGCGCGGGGAAACGTAGTTAAGGTTGTCGTATACGTAACCGATATAGCCAAGTTTAAGGAGTTAAACGAAGTTTACGAGGATTTCTTTAAAGGCGTAGATGTAAAACCCGCACGTGTAACCGTAGGTGTAAAGGAACTGCCCTTAGGTGCTGAAGTAGAAATAGAAGTGGTAGCCCACAGGGAATAAATTTTTAATAATGAACTTTCCTAACATAAAACTTCCCTGCGATGAATCTGCCGAGAGAGCTGTTCTCGGCAGTATGATTGAAAACCCTGAAAATATACCCACAGTCGTAGAGTATCTGAAGGAAGAAGATTTCTGTGTAGAGGAACATAAAAAACTCTTTAGATTACTTGTAGACCTGTGGTCGGATAAAGGAAATTCTTGGGATATAAATGTTCTAAAGGATTTTATTAAAAAAAAGGGGCTCGAGCAGGAATTAACTGAGGAGTTTTTAGAGAGCCTAGTTTTAGAAGCCACCTCTCCCGATGTTTTGGAAGAGGTCTGCAGAATAGTAAAGGAGCGTGCTGCCCAGAGAGCCGTAATAGAACTTGGTATAGAACTTATCCACAAAGGAAAGGAAATAAAAGATTTTCATCAGCTTATAGAAGAGGTACAGTTAAAGGTTTTCTCAATAGCCGAAGGGGCTACCACTGCGGAGTTTTACCACGTTAAAGATATAGCGGAAGAGGTTATAAATCTCGTAGAACGCTTTAGGAAGTCGGAGAGACTCGTTACAGGTTTGGGTTCAGGATTTACCGAGCTGGATAATATGACTACAGGTTTCCACGCCGGTGACCTCATAGTTCTGGCGGCACGTCCCGGAATGGGAAAAACCTCCTTTATGTTATCCGTCGTTTATAACATAGCCCGCGAAGAAGGGAAGCCTGTAGCTATATACTCGTTGGAAATGAGTAAAGAGCAACTGGTTATGCGTCTGCTTTCTATGATAGCGGAAGTGAAACTGGCTCATATAAGAAGCGGTTACATTTCCGAAGAAGAGATGGAAAAGCTTATAGGAGCTGCTATGGAGCTCGCAAAGTATGACATATACATAGATGATACACCTTCCATAACTACCACGGACCTGAGGATACGCTCCAGGAAACTGCATAAGGAAAAGGGAATAGAGTTTATAGCAGTGGATTACCTTCAACTTCTAAGGCCGCCTACAAGAAAGTCATCGAGACAAGAGGAGGTTGCTGAAGTATCCAGAAATTTAAAGGCTCTGGCAAAGGAGCTGAAAATTCCCGTTATGGCTTTAGCACAACTTTCCCGTGAGGTGGAAAAAAGAAGCGATAAAAGACCCCAGCTTGCTGACCTAAGAGAAAGTGGACAGATAGAGCAGGATGCGGATTTAATACTCTTCCTTCACAGACCCGAATATTATAAAAAGAATCCCTCTCCCGAAGAAAGGGGTATAGCGGAAGTAATTATCGCTAAACAGCGTCAAGGACCCACTGGAGTTGTAAAACTTGCTTATATCAAAGAATATACAAAGTTTGCTTCACTCGATGCAGCCGTGCCGGAAGAAGAAGAGATCAAAGATGAACTTAGTGAGATAATGGAAGTTACTGAATCCCAAGGAGAAGACGAAGACCTGGATATTGACTTTTAAATTTGAGAGAAATATAATAATATCTTGGCTATCCGGGGTAGCTCAATCGGCAGAGCGGGTGGCTGTTAACCACCTGGTTGGGGGTTCGAGTCCCTCCCCCGGAGCCATTCCTACCTTATATACTCTCAAGATAATTAAAAAATCCGATGGCTAAGCTAAACGAGTTTCAGGAAAGAGCGGTTCAAAAAGCCCTAAACGCGGAAAAGGTATTCCTTATACACGGACCTCCCGGTACTGGAAAAACCACTACGCTCGTTGAGCTAATTAAAAGGTGTGTTGAAAGAGGGGAAAAGGTTCTTGCGACCGCAGATTCAAATGTTGCTGTAGACAACTTTGTTGAACGTTTAGTAAATGAAGGATTGCACGTAATAAGGGTTGGGAATCCTGTAAGAGTTCTTAAGACCATTCAGAAACACACTCTTGATTACCTAATTTCTCTTGAACCTGAATTTGATAAGGCAAAAAAGTATTATGAAGAGATAGATAAACTCAAAAAAGAACAGGAAAGGTATATAAAACCTATACCAAGATATCGAAGAGGTCTTTCAGACGAAGAAATCATAAAGAGAGCTTCTACCGGAACGCCGGTAAGAGGATTGAATCCCAAAGTTCTAAGAAGTATGGCCAAGTGGTTAAAAATTCAAGAAAAGATAAAGGAGTTTTATGAAAAAGCAAAAGAAGAAGAAAGTAAAGCTGTTAAAAAGATAATAAAGAGGGCTCAAGTAATTTGTACTACAAACTCGACCGCAGGCAGTGAAATTCTGGAAGGTTATGAGTTTGATAGAGTGATAATAGATGAAGCTACTCAGTCTGTAGAGCCCTCTTGTCTTATCCCTTTAGTAGAAGGCAAAAAACTCGTTATGGCAGGAGACCACAAGCAGCTTCCCCCTACTGTTCTTAGTCAAGAAGCCCAAAGGGCTTTGAGTTACACACTCTTTGAAAGGCTTATAGACCTATACGGAGAAAAAATTTATGAGACGCTTCGGATCCAATACAGAATGAATAAAAAAATTATGGAATTTCCTAACAAAATGTTTTATGAAGGAAAACTAATAGCTCATGAGAGCGTAGCCAACCATACATTAGTAGACCTTATAGATTTGACAAAATACGAAAATTTAACAAGCAAGCTGAAGGAAGTTATAAACCCAGAAAATGTTGTTGTTTTCATAGATGTACAAGGAAAGGAAAAACAAAGGAAAGGAAGCACATCCTATTTTAACGAAGAAGAGGCTAAGGTTGCCAAGGAAATAGTTGATGCTTTACTACTTGTAGGGATTAAGGCAGAGGATATAGGTGTTATCTCTCCTTATGAGGACCAGGTGAATTTGCTTTCTGAGATTATACCCGATAGGGTTGAAGTGAAAACTGTTGATGGATTTCAAGGGAGGGAAAAGGAGGTAATTATAATTTCATTCGTACGTTCAAACAAAGAAGGTGAAAAAGGGTTTTTAAAGGATTATAGGCGTTTAAATGTTGCAATCACTCGTGCCAAGCGTAAGCTTATCTGTATAGGTAATTCCCACACACTTCGTACGTACTTCCTTTATAATGAATTCATAAAATATATTGAGCAAAATGGAATTATATTAAATTATTGAAGGCCTATAAAAAGTTTTAAAGGAGGTGGGAACATGGTAGTAGAAGTCAAACCCGTAGAAGTAGAT
>WFPV01000067.1 GCA_015487405.1 Aquifex sp.
CTCCGGACATCTCATATTTTCTTATTTTCCTCTCATCTCATTCGTGAACTACCCTTTACCAAATGAACTAAATTTCCCGTCGACCTCCAATCTTGTAAAAAACCCAGGGGGTCGACGGACTCTTACTATTTCAACACCGAGCGATAGCGAGGTATCTAAATTAAATGATATTCAAAAACTCTAATAAGTGATTAACCTCACGCTTGATTATCAAGCAATTCCTAATTTATTAACTAAGGAGGGGCTAAAATGAAGGTTATTCTAACTCTCCTACTCTTAGTGGTCCTTACCTTCGGTGAAGAAGGGGCAAAGTTTGTACAAACTCCTTACAAGGCACCTTTTAAAGCTGTCGTGGAATTTTACTTTGATGAGCCCGAAAAGATAAGACCAGCTCTCCTTTGGGTTTCAAACATAATTTATGTTCTCTCTAATGAGCCTTACAACTTTATTCCCGGAGAGGACATAGACATAGTGGTAATAATTCACGGAACTGAAATAACTACGCTTGTGAAAAAGAACAAGGAAAAGTATAAGGATATTTGGGAAAGGATTGAGGGAATGAGTATGTATGGTGTGAAGTTTAAGGTTTGTGGAATGGCTGCAGAGCAACTCTACGGATATACCGCTAAAGACTTTCCCGAATTTGTAGAACTTGTTCCTTCCGCCATAACCGAACTCTTACACTGGCAACAGCAAGGTTACGCTTTGCTAATTCCGAGAATTTACGAGATGAAAAAACCGAGGGAGGAAATTAGATAGATACAAGCTCAAGGCTTATTTCGGATAAGGGCTCTCCTACTCCTCCCCGAATCGCCACGATATTTTCGAGCCTTACACCGAACTTCCCGGGAAGGTATATCCCGGGCTCTATAGTAAAGACCATTCCCTCTTCTATTGGAGTCTTAGCTTCTTCTCCTTTATAGTAAACCCTTGGAAACTCGTGTATCTCTACCCCTACACCGTGCCCGGTGGAGTGGGTAAAGAACTGTCCGTATCCCTTATTTTCTATGTATTCCCTTGCGGCTTTATCTACGTCACCTACGGTGTTTCCTACCTTAGCCTTTTCTAAAGCCCTTAAGTGAGCCTCCTTTACGATTTCGTAGACCTTCTTAAACTCCTCATCAGGTTTTCCTATGTAAAAGGTTCTCGTAAAGTCGGTGCAGTATCCCTTCCAGAGAAGTCCCATATCTATAAGGAGAGGAGCGTTTTCCCTTATGGGTTCTTTTCCGGTTTCCCAGTGGGGGATAGCGGAATGCTCCGCGGTTGCGACAATTGCAGGAAAGCTCTCTCCTTCTCCATTTAGTTTAAAAATTTCGCTAACGATGAATCCCCTCACCTGTAGCTCCGTCATTCCCGGCTTTACAAATTCAAGAAGCTTTCTGTAAATCTCGTCGCTCCTCTTTACGCCTTCTTTCATAGTTTCTATCTCTTCCTTAGTTTTTAAAGACCGAAGGTATTTTAAGAACCCCGAAAATCCAACCCAGCGTATGTATTTACTTCTAAGATTCTTTTTGAAGGTGCAGCTGACTCTGTCCTCTTCGTAGCCTACATACTTTATCCCCTTTTCCCTTAAAAACTTTTTTATAACCTTAAAGGGATTGCCTTTTATGAGAACTACTTCCCAGTCTTTTAAAAAGTCCTTAGCTCTCTCGTAGTAGCGTGCGTCCGTCAGGAAATACTTATCCTGAGGAGTGAGAATAGCGTAGGCGTGTGTGGAGCGAAAGTGAGAGAGGTAAAAAACGTTCGGCTGGGAGCTAAAAAGGAAGGCGTCGAGCCCTTTGTCCTGAATAAGTTTTTGAACTTCCTTAATCTTCATAAGAATAAATTAAAACTCTACTATTTTGAAAAGGTCGTCCCAGAATTGAGGATAAGAGATAGAAACGCACTCCGGTCTGTCTATGATTACTTCCTCGTCGGTTACGAGTCCGGCAACAGCAAAAGCCATTGCTATCCTGTGGTCACCGAAGGTCTCTATCTTTGCCCCCTTTAACTTCTCCGTTCCCTCAATTATGAATCCATCCTCCAGCTCTTCTACCTTGACGCCCATCTTTCTAAGGTTATGAACAACAGCCTTAATCCTGTCAGATTCCTTGTACCTTAGTTCCTTAGCTCCCCTAACTTCGGAAACGCCATCCGCCAAAGCCATCAGTATAGCCAGAATAGGAATTTCGTCTATCATAGAGGTGACTTCCTCGGGCTCAACCTTAACAGCCTTGAGTCTTTCTACCGGTCTTACGATTAGGTCCGCCCTCGGTTCGTTTGAGATTTCCCTTGTGTTCTCAAAGGTTATGTCCGCTCCCATCTCAAGGAGTTTTCTGTAAAAGCCGTCTCTTGTGGGATTGAGGAGGACATCTTTTAGTTTTAGAGACCCTTCGGGTGCGAGGGTTGCAAGCGCGGCAAAGTATGCGGCGGAAGAAGGGTCAGCAGGACAATAAATTTCCGTTCCTTTAAGCTCTTGGCCACCTTTTACCTTAAGGATATGTCCCCTTTCTTCAGGAACTGTGATGACTTCTACGCCAAAGAGTTTTAACATTCGTTCCGTGTGGTCACGAGAAAGCACAGGTTCTATAACTTCCGTTACTCCCTCTGCTCTCAGTCCTGCGAGGAGGAGACAGCTCTTAACCTGAGCGGAAGCCCTCTTGTTGAAGTAAGAAATTCCCTTCAGCTTTCCCCCTCTGATAGATATAGGGAGCTTGTTTCCCTCCTCTCTTCCGTCTATCTGAGCTCCCATTTCCCTTAAAGGCTCTACTACTCTCAGCATAGGTCTTTCCCGCAGGCTCTCATCACCGAAAAGAACGCTGAAAAAGTGTTGGGTCGCCAGAACCCCGGACATCAATCGGGCTGTAGTCCCGGAATTCTTGCAGTCCAATATCTCTTTTGGTTCTGTGAATATGAAGTTTCTTCCTCTAATAATTATTTCGTTATCATTTTCCTTCACCTCGGTTCCGAGGTTTTTTAAGATTTCCAAGGTTGCCCTCGTGTCTTCCGAGATTAGCGGCTCTTTAACGAGAGTTTCTCCGTAAGCGAGAGCTCCTAAGATAAAAGCCCTGTGGGTGATAGACTTGTCCGAAGGAACTCTGAGCTCCCCTTTGACCCGTTTAATCTTTTCAATCTTCTTCATAAAAAAGATTTTAGTCCCTCGGAATGTTATTAATATTTCTATGAAAAACGTAGCCCTTTTTCACAAGAACTGTCCCGACGGATACGGGGCTCTTTCGGGAGTAGTTTACAAGCTTGGGATAAAAGAACTTTTTTACGACGAGGAAAGGGATATCATATACACCAAAGACGAGAGCTTCTTCGCCGTTCCCATAAATCACGGAACGGACTTTACCCGCCTCAGGGAAATTCTTAATCATTACACTCCATACAGCTTTACTATTTACATGGTCGATATATTCGTTCCCGGAATTTATGAGATTATGAAGGAACACACAAACCTTAAAAAAGTCGTCGTAATAGACCACCACAAGACCGCTGAAGAACTTCTAAAACAAGGAATACCCCCCGAAGTTGAGGGGAGAATGAAACTCCACATAGACCACAACCACTCCGCAGCAGCGCTGGTTTGGAAGGTATTAAATAATCACATACCGGAGGTAATTAAATACATAGAAGATAGAGATATATGGAAGTGGGAGTTTCCTGACTCCAAGTACGTCCTAACAGCTTTAGACGCAAAGGTTTTTAACGTTTTAAAGCCAAACGAAGTAGTTCAAAAGCTCCTTGAACTAACTAAAGATTTCCCTAAAGAGGAACTCGCCCGTGAAGGAAAAGCGATGATAGAGTTCAAAGACAGCGTTATAAAGCTTCTTCTGAAGAATAACCTTCACTACATAATTCTCCCGAGCGGGCATAAGCTTCTCGCTATAAACTCTCCGACATTTCAGTCGGACATAGGGAATGAAATAGCGAAGATTTCTCCCGACGGTGTTGGATGTGTATATACTATTAGCCCCTCGGAAGAGGGGATATTCGTAAAATGCTCCATCAGGAGCATCAACGGAAAAGCCCGGGAAATCGCTCAGGCTAACGGAGGGGGCGGACACGACAACGCTTCGGGATGTAGAGTTCCGCTCAGTGAAGTAAAGTTTGAACCTCTTGAAAAATCTTGAGTTTTTGGCGGAGGGGGTGGGATTCGAACCCACGGGCGGGCAGCGAACCCGCCAAGGGATTTCAAATCCCCCGCCTTAGTCCGCTCGGCCACCCCTCCAAAGGGTATATTATATTACCCGCCCCCGTATTCTGACCAGTCTATCTCCGCCTCAAATTCCTGAATGAAGTGCTCGATGAGTTTTACAATTTCGTCAACGGGCTTTTGCATGTAGTGCTCAAATAGTTCTATCTTGAGCTCGTGGAAGTGCTCGTCGTCCACGTAATACCTTACTCTCACGTAGGGTAAATCCATGTTCTTGTCAAACTCAGGGTCATCAGGAGTGAGAACATCAACGTCTACTTCTGCTCCTTCTGTTTTTTCTTGAAAAATTTTCTTAAGCTGTTCAATCTTGTCCTTATACTTAGTCCAATCGTATCTCACAATACTTTTGATTTTAAATTAAAATTTAAGGATATGAAAATAGCCTTAGGTGCGGACCACGCGGGATTTCCCTTGAAAGAGAAAATAAAAGAATTTTTAGAAAGGAAGGGTTATGAAGTCCTTGACATGGGCACCCATTCCACCGACTCGGTTCATTACCCGAATTTTGCAGAGAAAGTAGCAAGAGCTGTTCAGAGAGGTGAAGCTGACAGGGGAATACTCATATGCGGAACGGGGATAGGTATGAGTATAACCGCCAACAAGTTTAAAGGTGTAAGGGCGGCACTCTGTACAAACGAATACATGGCAAGGATGAGCAGACGTCATAACGACGCGAACGTCTTATGTTTAGGAGAGAGAGTGTTGGGTGTGGAGCTTGCCCTTTCAATTGTAGAAGCTTGGCTTGAGGAGGAATTTGAAGGAGGAAGACACGAAGTGAGGGTAAAATTGATATCGGATATAGAAAATGAAGTTTGTAGAACGGATATACCCTGATGGTCGTATCCTTTTCATAGTTGTTTTCTTCTTTTTTCTTTCCCAAATATTCCTCTTTATAAAGCACGTTTTTCCCTTTTTAATAGAATATCACCCCAACGCCTTACTTATCTGTAAAGAGCCCTATAAGGGGTGCGAACTTCTGAAGAGGGATAAATTGAGGTTCTTTTACGACACCACCACATCGCGTCTTCGTCCTTTATCGGAACTCTTTTTATATCCTAAAGATTACGAGCCTTTAGAGGAGGGTTACGCAAGGACTAAATTCGAAGGAAGCGAGGTTATCGTAGTTCCCTACAGGGAGGTTTTCTGGAAAGAGCTGTTAAGAAGATTGAATAAAAACATAAAACTCTTCGTTGTATTTATATTTAGTTTATTCATTCTTGCATTTCTCTCTAACCTGAACCACAAGAAGCTAAAAGAGAAGAAGCTCATATACACCTTGATAGTTACCTCGGGTATTCTTCTTGTTATCGTTGCTATAAAAAAATTTAGTAGTGGTTCTTCTTCTCCGGTGAGATGGTTATTCGGAACAAGTATTCAACCTTCGGAGTTTTCCAAAATAGTTCTTATTCTCTTCCTTGCTCACTATATATCGGACAAAGGCTCGTTAACCAAGTGGATAAATTTCCTGTGGGTCATGTTTATAATTCTCGCGCATGCCGGATTACTTATCCTTCAGCCTGACCTCGGAATGGCTTTCTTTGTTCTGTTACTCAGCGTTACGCTTATATGGATTGGCGGTGTAGCGAAAAGGATACTCTTTATAAGTGGCTTTATTTCACTTGCCTTCGTAGGAGGAACCTTTTACCTTTTCCTTTCAAAACACGTAGGAAAGAGATTGCAGAGCTGGCTTGACCCCTTTGCGGACCCCTACGATGGTGGATACCAGATAATTAAATCCCTTCAGGCTATAACCAAGGGTGGCCTTTTAGGTGAAGGGTTAGGTAAGGGGCTTCACGCTGCAACCCACATAAGGGAGTCGGACACCGATTATATAATCAGCCTGATTATTGAAAACGTTGGTCTTATAGGCTTTGCAGTGATTTTGTTCTTACAATTGATACTTATACTGAGACTCCTCAAGATCTCTACTTACGTGTACGGTATGTTCGAGAGACTCGTTATTATAGGTGTAGCCCTGAATATCGCTTATGCCGTACTCGTTAACTACGCTATGGCTTTCAATTTGATTCCCCCCAAGGGTATAGCCCTACCCTTTATAAGTTACGGACTTAGTAATTATCTTTCCCACATAATAGGACTCGGGATAGTAGGTTCTATATACCGAAGGTATCTCAGTGTATTAAACTAAATAAAACCATGGCAAAGAGGGTAATCCTTGCGTATTCTGGAGGACTTGACACTTCCATAATAGTCCGCTGGCTCACCGAAAGAGGCTACGAGGTAATAACCTACACGGCGGATGTGGGGCAAGGGGAAGAGCTTACCGAGATACCCGACAAAGCGAGAAATGCCGGAGCGGTTGAGGCTATAGTGGAAGACCTCAGGGAGGAGTTTGCAGAGAGGTACTGTCTGCCTACGCTTAAAGCTTTGGCACTCTATGAAGGTAAATATCCTCTTTCTGCAGCTCTTTCAAGACCTCTGATAGCTGAAAGATTGGTGTATTATGCAGAAAAATTTAAGGCGGATTACGTAGCTCACGGCTCTACGGGGAAAGGAAACGACCAAGTGAGGTTCGAGCTCTCGGTTTGGGCTTTAAATCCCGATATAGAGGTTCTTGCTCCCGTTAGGGAATGGGAGTTCAAGTCAAGAGAGGAGCAGGTGGAATACGCCAAAAAGTTTAACATTCCCGTAAAGGCTACGAAAGAAAAGCCCTACTCCATAGATAGGAATCTCTGGGGAGTTTCTATAGAGTGCGGTCCCCTTGAGGACCCATGGCAGGAGCCTCCCGAAGACGCTTATCAGATAACGACCTCCCCCGAGAAAGCTCCCGATGAGTCCGAATACGTAACCGTCGGTTTTGAAAAGGGAAGACCCGTTCAACTGAACGGAGAGACCTACAAATCTCTTGCACAGCTAATAGAAAAACTTAACGGAATAGGAGCTAAGCACGGCGTCGGAAGGATAGATATGGTGGAAAACAGACTTGTGGGGATAAAGAGCAGGGAAATCTACGAAGCTCCAGGAGCTGTAATTTTATACGAGGCATACAGAGACTTACTTTCTTTAACTACAGACAGGTTCACATTCCACTACTTCTTAAATCACGTTCCCCACGAATACGCAAAGCTCGTTTACGAAGGACTTTGGTTTACACCTCTCAGGGAAGCCTTGGACGCCTTCACCAACAAGATATCCGAGCTCGCAACGGGAGAGGTCAGGTTAAAACTCTACAAAGGAAGCGTCCAGGTCGTGGGAAGACGTTCTCCCAACTCTCTCTACGTTGAGGAGCTTGCTACCTATTCCGAAAAGGACCAGTTTGACCAGATAGCTGGCAAACACTTTACGAGAGTTTGGGGACTACCCCTTAAGGTTCTCGGTAGGGTTAGGAGAAAGTAGGAAGCTTTTTTCATTCCTCGTCTTTAACTTTATAAATATGAAAATAGGAATATTAAGTAGGTGGAACGCAACCTGCGGTGTATCCCTACACGCCGAGATGGTGGGGAGGGAGCTCCTAAGAAGGGGATACGAGATTCTCGTCTTTGCTCCATACCTTGAGAGTGCTAACCGCTGGTGGCATCACAAGCTCATCAGACCGGACGAAGATTTCGTAATAAGGTGCTACGAAGAGATACCGCCTGAAGGCGGTGAGGGAAAACTGGATATAAATAAGGTTCTGGAGCACGATTTTGAATTCCTGATAGTTGAGAGCTACGAAAAGATTCCCTACCGAGGCGTGGAAAAGCTCGTAAAAATCCTAAAAGAAAAGGGAATTCCAGCAATAGCTGTAATCCACGAGGGGGCTTACGAGGAAATCAGGTATAAGGATATGAACCTCTTTGAGAAGGTCTGTGTATTTGACGAAAGGTTCGTAAAAGAGGTTCTAAAAGATAGAGTTAAGGAAGAAAAAATAGAGGTAATTCCCTATCCTTGCTATCCCGTTCGTGAGGGAAAGAGGAAGTTCGCCGAGGACGGCTTAATCCGGTTCTTCTCCTTTGGAAGACAACCGAAAGAAGAGTATTGTCCTTATTTGGAAACGCTTCGCGTATTAAGAAAATACATTCCTAACATTCACTACAAGGTTATAAGAGCGATTGAGCCCCTCCGCTTTCAGGAGGAGTGGTTTTCGCAAGAAGAAAGGATTTTAGATTACGAGGACATTATAAAGGAACTCCACAACACCGACATCCATCTGCTCCCGAAAGGAAACTCAAAGAGGGTAGTAGTTTCCTCCACACTATACCAAGTGCTGGGAAGCCTGACCTTGACCGTTGTTCCCGATAACCGCTTTTTTGAAACCTTGCCCCACGGAGAAGAGGCTCCCGTAATCTTTTATAAAGACGTGGAAGAGCTTATAAACAACTTGAAGGAAGTAATAAAGAACGGGGAATTGAGAGAAAGGATAAGGGAAAACGCGCGAAGGTTCGTAGAAGAGAACGACGTCAAAAAAATAACCGACAGGTTTGAAGGCTTAATCAAGTCTATTCTCGTAAAGGATGCTCATTAAATCGTCAAGCTTAATTTCTCCGAGGACCACGAAAGAGTCAGCTCCTCCGTAGGAAATTATCAACCTGTCCTCAATCCTTTGAATTCCACAAGGAAATACAACGAATGGTCTATCCCCGTATTGTTCGTAAATCTCCCTCGGTTCTAATATGTAGAAGGGGGTTACCGCTGTGAAAAAGCCCTCCTTATTCATAAGAACTGCAAAAACTCTATAGGCGGAAAGCTCCCTGTCTACTCCGTGGATTAAAACGAGATACTCGTCGTTCACCTTCACAGGAGGAGTAGCCCATCCTATCTTACTCTCAAAGGGAGCGGCCTCCATAACAGTTATGTTTTCACCTATCTCTATCTCTTGAAGTTCCTCACTCTTTAAGACATTCTCGGGGACGTTGCAGACCGCGAGGTAAAACTTGTCGTTTAACATGTGAAGTCTATGAAAGAACATGAGCTTGTCCGACTTTACCATAAAGGCGTTCTTATCGCTTGCGACGAAGCTCCGAATCTCGTCAGGCATTCTGAAGACTGCTATCTTTTTCCATTTTCCGTTTTCGTATCTCGCCGTAACCGGGAGGGTTCGCTCGGTTTTCACCTCAGGGTTGAAGTAAAAAACCGTCCTTCCCGTGTAGGTCATGTAAAGCTCTCCGTCTATTTCGTAGACTCTTGGGTCCTCCACACCCCAGAGGTCGTATCTCGTGGTAGGGTATACGGTCAGCTCCGCTTCGTATTTCTTTTGGGTGTTTTCGTATAATTCCTCCAAGGGGATATCAAACTCCGCTATGGCACTCGTGTAGGTGTAGTAGCCTATGATTATTCGGGCGTAAACTCTGAGTTTGTTTCCAAAGAGATGGATGGAGGGATTAAAGGCAACGCGAGGGACTTTTATGGGGTAGTTCTTAAGAGTGATATCATGCCCACATATTGCTTTGATTCTCTTTACAATATCTTTCGTTTCAAAACGTCTTTTGTTTGCAATTTTATTTGAAATTTCATGCCATCTATCTCTCTGAGCTATCATAAGGCTAAAATTTTAATTAAGAATTTCCGCACAGGAGGAAAGAATGTTTAGCGGTTCTATAGTTGCACTCATAACGCCTTTCAGGAACGGGGAAGTGGATTACGAAGCTCTCGGAAAACTAATAGAGTTCCACGTTGACAACGGAACGGACGCTATCCTCGTTTGCGGAACCACGGGAGAAAGTCCAACGCTCACCTTTGAAGAGCACGAGAAGGTTATAGAGTTCGCTGTCAAAAAAGCTGCGGGAAGGATTAAGGTTATAGCGGGAA
>WFPV01000068.1 GCA_015487405.1 Aquifex sp.
GACGTAGGCTTCCACTTCTTCCTGTATTCCGACGAAACGAGGGAGTATAGACTGGGATACAGAAAGGAGTTTAATTTTTAAAGGATGGACAGAGCTTTCCTGAGAAACTTCATAGACGGACTCCTCCTCAACGACGGCCTCAAACTCAGAAGAGCCTTCGGAGTGGGAATGTTCCTCTTTAATAAACTAAAGGACGACGCTCCCCCCTACATCTTAGACTCCTTAAAAGAGTTGGACAGAATGCCCTTGGAGAAGAAGAAGGCAATTCTCAAGGAAGTAAGGAAGTTCTTGGAAGAAAAGAAGGAGAAGAAGGAGAGGGTCCTCCCACAGGAGAGAAAGCCCATACACCTCTTCTTTCAGCCCTTGGAAAAACTCAAAATCTTAAACAAAACCGAGCTCTCCACCTTGAAAGCGCTCGGGATAAACACCATAATAGACGCCCTTTACTACTTTCCCGTCCGATACGAGGACCGGAGGCTGAACACCTCCATAAAGACCGCAAAGGTAGGGGAAAAGGTAGCCCTGAAGGTCAAAGTGGTTGACGTTAAAAAACTCACCGAAGGTCCCTACACCTTAGAAGTTATATGCACCGACGGGACAGGAACACTCAGCTTGAAGTTCAAGTATAAGAACACCCGACTCGTCGCCACGGCTTTTAAAAAAGGCAGGGAAATTGTTGTTTTCGGAAAGCTAAAGAGCTTCAAGGGAGAAAAGTATATGGTTCACCCCGAGATAAAGAGCACCTCCAGTGAGGAGGTAGGAAAGATTATCCCCGTTTACTACGCCAGAAAGAAAGGGGAGCTTGAAGAGATATCATCCCAGACGCGCCGAAGGCGCGTAAGAAAAGCCCTACAAAAGATAAGCTCCTACCTTTACAAATACTTCCCCGAGTATCTACCGGAGGAGCTAAGGGAGAGATACGCCTTTCCCGACGTAGCCTTGGCTCTATACGAGCTTCACAACCCCGAGAACGTTCCCGTGAAGGAGCTAAACGAGTTTTCCGATATCTACCATCGCAGGATGATTTACGACGACCTCCTGCTCTTTCAGCTCGCACTCCTTCTGAAGAAAAAGGAGATTCAATCCCAGCCCGCACCCAGGATATCCGTAAAGGAGGAGGAACTGAAGGAGTTTATAGACTCTCTGCCCTTTGAGCTGACGAATGCCCAGAAGAGAGTTATAAGAGAAATCTTGGAGGACCTGAAAAAGGACACTCCCATGAACAGGCTCCTCCAGGGAGACGTGGGGAGTGGAAAGACGATAGTTGCGATAATTACCGCTTACGCTGTGGTGAAGAGCGGATACCAGGTTGCGGTGATGGTTCCCACGGAGATATTGGCTCACCAACACTTCAAAAAGTTCTTGGAGCTCCTCGGAAAGAGGGGGATAAAGGTGGCACTCCTCACGGGAAGCCTGACCCCCTCCCAGAAGCAAGCCATCTACAGACTCATCAGGGAGGGACTCGTTGATGTAGTGGTGGGAACCCACGCCCTCATTCAGGAGAAGGTGGAGTTTAAAAAGCTGGGATACGCTATAATTGACGAGCAACACCGCTTCGGAGTAATGCAGAGGAAGCTCCTCCTTGAAAAGGGGAAGGGGCTTTATCCCCACTGTCTCGTTATGAGTGCCACACCAATTCCGAGAACGCTGGCACTTTCGGTCTACGGAGACCTTGACCTCTCCATAATTGACGAGCTTCCACCGGGAAGGAAGGAAGTGAAGACCCAGCTCTTCTTTGAGAGTGAAAAGGAAAAGATTTACGAGAAGGTAAGGGAAGAGCTGGATAAGGGAAACAAGGTTTACGTGATATACCCCCTCATTGAAGAAAGCGAGAAGATGAACCTTAAAGCCGCAACGGAGGAGTACGAACGTTGGAAGAAACTCTTTCCCAATAAAAAGGTTCTCCTCCTCCACGGCAAGATGCCCGACAGGGAGAAACTAAAAGTTATGGAAGAGTTTAAAGAGAGCGGGGATATCCTCGTGTCCACCACCGTAATAGAGGTGGGAATCGACGTTCCCGAAGCCACCCTTATGGTCATTGAGGATGCCCACAGGTTCGGACTTTCCCAGCTCCACCAGCTCAGGGGAAGAGTGGGGCGTTCCGACAGGGAAGCTTACTGCTTCTTGGTAGTCCCAGACGAGATTAAGAACAAAGATACTGAAACTATAAGGAGGCTTAGAGTCTTCGTAAAAACCACCGACGGCTTCAAGATAGCGGAGGAGGACCTAAAGCTCAGGGGACCCGGGGAGCTTCTCGGTGTTTCCCAGTCGGGATACTTCGGCTTCCAGGTGGCGAACCTCGCAAGGAGCTTGGACAGGTTCCTCCTTGAGAAGGCTCGTGAAGACGCAAAACACCTGATAGAGCAGGATAAGAATCTATCGGCTTACGAAAACCTGAGGAAGCTCCTCCTATACAGATACGGCGACAAGATGGATTTAAGCTTAATAGCTTAGAGGAGGTTGTTGAGCTTTCCCTGAACCTCGTCCGCTGCCTGAACGAGCTTCGTGTAAAACTCGTGAGCCCTGACGCTCTTTATTATCTGAACTATCTCCTTGACCGCGTTCACGTTGGAGGCTTCGTAAAAGCCTTGATAAATCTCGTAATCCTCCGTGGGAATAGGATTTCCCGAAAAGAAGTCCCTACCTATCTTTACGGGATTTTCTAAATCCCACACTCCGAGCCTGCCCACGAGCTCCCCGTCGGCGTAAATGTAGCCCCTCTTAGTAATCTTGACCTCACTCCCCAGGAGCTGGATAGGATTGAAGTTCTCGTCTAAAACTAAGTAGCCCTCTTCCGTGGTTAGATATCCTTCCTCATTAAGCCTGAACATCCCTTTACGTGTGAAGATAACGTTCCCTTCTCCGTCCTGGACGGCAAAAAAGCCGTTTCCCTGAATCGCCACATCCGTAGGATTTCCGGTTTTTACGAGGTTTCCCTGCTCAAAAATGGTGTAAACGTCTTCAACTATGGGATAAACGTAATTGTTGGAGGACTCCTCAGGATTCGTTGTGTTTTTCTTTACACCGTCCGGTGTGAACCAGCTTGAGGCGACAAGGAAATCCTTTTTAAAGCCTGGAGTGTTCACGTTTGCGAGGTTGTTCGTTCTGACGTCTAAGTGCCTCTCCTGAAGGAGAAGCCCGCTCCCGAGTATGTAAAACACCTGATAATCTAAAGCCAAGTCACTCCCTCCTACAGATTAAATTCTACCTTCGTTCCCATGCTCATAAGTTTATAAATTTCCTCAATAGCTTCCTTGAGAGGTAAAACCTTTCCTCCAAAGCCCTTGGCAAACTTCTCCGCCACTTCTTTATCTACAAAGGCGAATGCGGAAGGTGCACAGCAAGGAGAGATGCTCGCTCCCACTACATACCAGCACGCGTTTGCATTTATGGGATTACAACTTATAAAGTCCTTCATCAGAACCGCTTCTATGTTGTCGCCCTGAGTCTTAAAAGCCATGAGTCCGCAATGGGGGCAGCAGGTCTGAACCTTCTTCCCGTCTTTTAAGAAAAAGATAACGTTAAAGCGTCCGTCTATCTCCTTATGGCATACGATACAGTCCTTGGGGACCACCTCCTTTTTCTCCTTAAGTCTCAGGATTCCGTGTTCCTTCTCTATTAAGCCCTCCCTCTCCAGCTCCTTTATGTCCCTGTATATGGTCATTAGGGAAACGCCGAAGTAGGAGGCGAGCTCCTTGGGAGTTTTCTCCCCTTCACGCAGGAGCTCTAAGATTTTCTTTCTCCTCTCCTTTTCCCGCTTCATTTTTTTAAATGTAGTCGTGGGATTTCAATTTTTCTACAAGTTCAAACTCAACCCTCGCACTCTCTTCGTCAACCGCTACCACTCTCACCTTAACGTGGTCTCCCAGCCTGAAGACCTTTCCCGTTCTCACCCCCACGAGCCTGTGAGCGGGCTCGTCAAATACGTATTCGTCGTCGGTGAGCGTGTTAATCTTCACGAGACCTTCAACGAGGTTCTCCTCCAGCTCAACGAAGAACCCGAAGGGAACTACTCCCGTGATGATTCCCACAAACTCCTCCCCTATCCTTCCCTTCATGTAGCGAGCCTTCATGTAGTCTATTGCTTCCATCTCTACCTCGTCCGCGAGTCTCTCCTGCTTGGAGAGGTAGTTTCCCGCCTCCTCCAAGTAGTTGAGCGTCTCCTCGTAGTCTATCTCCTCTCCCTTTAGAGCTTTCTTTAAGAGTCTGTGGAC
>WFPV01000069.1 GCA_015487405.1 Aquifex sp.
CCACGGACCCGGGGTTTGAGAGGGATATCTGGAGCTGGACAAAACAGAGCGGGAACATCCTCATAAAAATAGAGAAGAGAGACGGAAAGACCGTCGCCTACATAAGGAAGGCTTCCGAGGCTCACGAGCCAACCCTCTGGCATTGGATAAAGTTTCACTCCTTGGGAGTCAAGCTTCACTTGAGACAGCTCTGTATACAGCTGAATCCTTTTATAAAGAAGCCCGACCACTTTATAACCTTCACCGCAATTTCTGAAGGGACGAGGGCTGAAAAGGAGCTAAAGAAAGAGGAAACGAAGGACGTTGTCCTCATTCCCATTCCCGACGAGATAGACCCAAGGTGCGGAGTGGTGCTGGCGGTATGCGGTGAAAAGAGAGCTAAGGAGATTTACGAAAAATTGAAGGAGAAGGACATAGCGGTTGAAGCGATTTATAAAAAGGAAGGGAAGGAGTATAAAAGGGTCTTCCCTTAAGCCTTTGCGAACTTCCTCCTCTTAGCCATCACGAACTCTCTTAGTTTTTCAAGCTTAAAGGTGTTTATTACCTTGTCGGGTGTTGCCCATCCGCGTCTTGCGAGTCCAACGCCTATGTGGAGGAGGTGGAGCTGTCTCGCCGAGTGGGCGTCGGTGACTATTCCTATATAGACTCCCGCCTCCATGCATTTACGGACGTTTTCGGGGGATAAATCCATCCTTTGGGTGTTTAGCTCTAATGCTGTTCCCGTCTCCTTTGCTACCTCTATGAGTTTGTTTATATCTACGGGGTAGCCCTCGCGATATCCGTATTGCTTGCCAGTGGGGTGTCCAATCATGTTGACGTAGGGGTTTTCCATGGCTTTTATTATCCTTTCGGTGTTGTCCTGCTCAAACCTTGAGTGAACCGAAGCTACCACAAAGTCAAACTGTTCTAAAATTTCGTCCGGGAGGTCCAAGGAGCCGTTGGGAAGGATGTCAACTTCGGCACCTTTCAGAATGTAAAAGCCTTTAGGGTTGTAAATCTTGTTCAATCTCTCTATTTCCTTCCACTGTTGTTTATACCTCTCCGGGGTGAGACCGTTCGCTACTCGGGCACTCTGGGAATGGTCCCCTATAACGATATACTGGTATCCGAGCTTGTAGGCGGTTTCCACCATCTCTTCCAAAGAGTTCACTCCGTCACTCCAGGTGGTGTGCATGTGGAGTTCTCCCTTTATGTCCTTGAGCTCAACGAGTCTCGGGAGTTTATGCTCCAAAGCGAGCTCTATCTCTCCCCAGTCTTCCCTTATCTCAGGCGGTATCCACTGCATACCGAGTAAGTTATAGACCTCTTCCTCCGTTCTTCCCCCGAGTCTCTCCTCTGTATCAGCTTTGAAAACACCGTATTCGTTTACTTTCAGCCCTTTCTCTTTTGCTATATCCCTTATCCTTATGTTGTGCTGTTTTGAGCCGGTGAAGTATTGGAGTGCCGCTCCCCAGCTTTCGGGCTCTACCGTTCTGAGGTCTACCTGCCTGCCAGACTTCAGTATCACACTTGACTTTGTCTCACCTTTGGCGAGAACTTCCGTTATCTCGGGATACTTCACGAAGTGCTCGTGAATCTCCTTCCAGTGCTCCTTATTTGCAGAGACAAGAATATCAATATCTCCTATGGTTTCCTTCATTCTCCTTATGCTTCCCGCAACGGAGATATTATCTATTACCTTTAAGCGTTTCATATACTCCACTACATCCTGAGCCATGGGGTATGCTTCAACGAGAGCTATACGCTCCTTGCTCTTTTCCCATATCTCTAAGCCTTTGAGTATCTTCATAGCCTTTAAAGGTCCAAATCCCCTAACCTTGTTGAACCTTCCCTTCTTAAGAGCTTCTATGAACTCTTGTTTCGTTTTTATCCCGAGCTGTTCGTAGGCTATCTTTAGTGTCTTTGGTCCCACTCCGGGAACGTCAAGGAGCTCCAAGAGGTCTTCGGGAACCATTCTCCTTAGCTCTTCGTATTTTTTTATAGTTCCCGTCTTTAGGTATTCCTCTATCTTGAGAAGTGTGCTCTCCCCTATTCCGGACATGTGGTGAAGCTTTCTCGTATAGAATGCAGTTTCTACATCCTCAGGGAGTTCTTCTATGAGTGTTGCGACTCTGCGGTATGTTCTTATCCTGAAAGGGTTTTCTCCTAAGAACTCTAAGATGTCCGCCATCCTTTCAAAGATTTTTGCGAGCTCTTTGTTCTTTTTGAGCATACTTTTAAGATAGTTCTTAAAAGCTTGGGGTAAATATCGGGACTCAGATTACCTTAGTAAACCTAACATTTGGAATAGAAATTTCAGGGCGTTCTGATTTAGGAAGATTACGAGAAAAGCAAGTATAAGGAATAGGATTGTGAACTTTTTATCAAGTTTATATAAAGCAATGTATAGAGTTTTCATTTCTTCATCCATTTTATCAAGTCGTTCTTCTATCCTATCCAACCGCGCCTCTATCCTATCCAGTCTTTTACTCAGTCCTTCAACCTTTTCCTCAAGTCTGGCTATTTTTTCCTCTTCCTTTATATCTGCCATTGGTAAATAATCTATTAATAAATCTCCACTTCCGCCAGCTTGGGAGTTATTTTTTTTCCAAGTATTAGCTCTATAAGGAAATCAAGATTTTGGTAAAGGTCCGTAAAAAATAGCTCAGTTTTCCCCTCTCCTTCGTTCTTAATAAAATCTTTCAAACTCCTTGAGACCGCTTCCGAGCTGTCAACGACTTCAACACTTCCTAAAAACTCTTGTATTACGGGTTTTAAAAGCGGGTAGTGGGTGCATCCCAAAATCAGGGTATCTATTCCGGAATCTTTGAATTCGGATAGATAGTGTTCAACTATTTTCTTTGCTATCTCCCCGTTCAGTATTCCTTCTTCAACAAGGGGAACGAAAAGCGGACACGCCTTAGCCACTACCTCGTTTCCGAAAAACTTTAAGAGCTTTTGGTAAGCTTCGCTTTTAATGGTTGCGGGTGTGCCTATCACTCCCACCTTCCGGTTTTTCGTTTTCTTTACCGCCTCCTCAACTCCCGGCTCAATGACACCGAAAACGGGAAACTCAAACCTACTTCTCAGGACTTCCAACGCGTAAGAGCTTGCGGTGTTGCAGGCAACCACAAGGAGCTCCACTCCCTTTTCCCTTAAAAACTCCGCACACTCTAAGGAATACCTTATTACCGTATCCTTCGATTTTGTTCCATAGGGGACTCTTGCGGTGTCGCCGAGGTATACGATGTCTACATTGGGGTAGTGTTTGCGAATAGCCTTTAGGACGGTTAGCCCTCCGACTCCGCTATCAAAAATACCTATTTTCATTTAAGAAAAATATTTTAAAGACCGCCTTGGGCGGTCTTTAGAAGAATTAAGGACCTATATGCCTTATGAAAGCGGAAATCTTCTCGAAGAGAGAAAAGTCAAAAATAAAAAGGAAACAATACTCATCTCCTTAAAGATAAGAACCTGCCCTGTTACAGCTTTTAGAACTTTGGTAGGTATGATCCCCATAGATAGTAGCAGGACTCCCAGACTAGAAAGGTTCACACTTCCTGCAGTCATAGCCGTAGGTGGACTCATATTTGGAACTTTCAAAACCTTTTTTTTTCGTTCCTGTTTTCGTTTCCTTGATATAGGACATAAAATCTTTTCTAAGGGAAAGTTTTAAATAATAAGGGGAGGTGAGAAGGATGAAGAAGATAGTTGGTATGATAGCATTAAGCTTTTTGGCATACACCCTTCCTGCAAAAGCCCACTGTGAAATCCCTTGCGGAATCTACGACGACAAACTCAGGATAAAGCTCCTCTACGAACACACCAAAACGATGGAGAAGTCTATAAAGAAAATTAAAGAGCTAAGTTCAAAAGAAGACCCGCTTTCTAAGAACCAGCTCGTTAGATGGATTATGAACAAGGAAGAACACGCCAAGAAGTTCCAATACATAGTCTGGCAGTATTTCCTGACCCAGAGAGTCAAGCCCGTGGACCCATCCGATAAAGAGAAATACGAGCTATATCTCAAAAAGCTTGAAGTTCTTCACCAGTTATCCTATTACGCTATGAAGGTAAAGCAGGATGTTGACGAGAAGTATATCCAGAAACTTCGCGAGCTCATAAAGAAGTTTGAGGAGTTATACTGGAAAGAGCACGGACATAAACATTAAGTGTATTTATTCTTAGGACCGCCTTCGGTGGTATCTTAAAATCTTTTTTATGAAAATTTTATCTTTAGATACTTCCTTCTCCTTTCTGAATTTCTCCATAATAGAGGATGGAAAGCTCACCCTTCTTCACTACATAGATAACAACAAAAAAACCTTAGAAAGCCTACCGAAGGTATTTAAAGGACTCTGCATACATCCTGAAGAGTTTGACGCTTTTGCCGTATCGGTGGGAGTCGGTTACCTCACATCCCTTCGGATAGGTGTCACCTTTATGAAAACATGGGCTTACACCCTAAGGAAGCCTATAGTATCTTTCCAAAACTTAGAACTCCTTGCGGAAAACACTCCCATTCCTTACCCGAGGATTCCTTATCTGAAAGTAAGCAATAACGTCTTTTACCAGGTTTTTACGAAGGAAGGTAAGTCCGAAGTTAAACTTTATAAAGGCGAGGAATTGAAAGGCTACGGAGTATCCTTAAAAATCTTTGAGGGGGTAAATCTCGGAAGTGAGCAGTTTTTCCACGAACTCTTTCCCTTCTCCGCCTACGGCGGTTTGAAAGCGTATAGGTTTTTACAAGAAAACCCGGAAGGGGAAAACGTCTTTCAGATAGAACCCTTATACGTCAAGCCCCCTGTTTGAGCTCATAGGGATTGAGAATCTTAAAACCTAACCTCTTCATTCTTCTATTAAAAGTTATGAACTCTTTTATTCCCATCTTTTTTGCTTTAACAGTCTTGAGGCAGTCTAAAAACGTTCCATTCCTATCACCGTAAAGCTTTAGGGCTTCTTTTATGAAATGTTTCAGTTCAACGTTGAAGACCTCATCGTTTAAAATGGTTTCCACAACTTCTACAATATCTTCCCTCTCCCACTGATAACCGTATTCTAAGAAGTAAACCAGTTCAATTATCACTTCTTCAGGAACGAAAACCTTCTCTCCCTTTTGAGAAAGCTCCTCAAGAAAGCTTTGAATTGTTTCTACCTTTTTATCTTCTCCAGAAAGAAAATCTAAGAGGACAACGGTATCAATAACTTTCATTGCTTTATTAAAGATTCTAATTTTTCACAAATATACTTCAACCGGGAGAATGCCAAGATAAGGAGGAGGGAGAATAGAGATATGGGCTAATTGGGAATAGATGTAGATCCAGAAGCTTTTCGTCTCTGATGGCATTCACTTGCTAAGTTTCTAAGAAGTATCGGTAGAAATGTTGTAGATAGGTTTTTAAGGCATATAAAACATAGGATGAAGAACTTTTACAGGCGTTTTTCTCACAATGCTAAATACGAGACTGTCTGGTCTTGGCTTGCTTCCTTCATTTTCATTAAATCCCTCTCCTCTAATGTCTAGATTTGGTGTTCTCCCCCTTCCCTCCTTAACCACAATTGTAGGATAATTGCCTTATGCAGGTAAAGGTGGGGATAGTAGGTTGTGGAACGGTAGGAACGGGAACAGCGAAACTGCTTTTAGAAAACGGAGAGCTCATAAAGAAGAAAACGGGAATAGAGTTCAAGCTCGTGAAAGTTGCGGATATAGACTGGGAGAAGAAGAGGGAGTTTGAGATTCCAAAAGAACTAAGAACTACCGACTACAAAGAAGTCCTAAAGGAAGCAGACATAGTCGTTGAACTCGTGGGGGGAACGGGATTTGCAAAAAAACTAATTTTAGAAGCTCTCAATAATGGAAAAGGTGTAGTTACCGCAAACAAGCATCTGCTTGCGGAGGAAGGGAGGGAAATCTTTGAGCTTGCCAAGAAAAAAAATCTCTTCCTCGGCTTTGAAGCGGCGGTAGGTGGAGGAATACCCGTAATAAAGGCTCTAAAAGAAGGACTCGTAGGAAACCGCATAAAGAACATACTTGGAATCCTAAACGGCACTACGAACTACATACTCACGGAAATGTTTGAGAAAGGTGTCAGCTTTGAAATAGCCCTGAAGGACGCACAGGAAAAGGGATACGCGGAAGCGGACCCTTCCCTTGACGTGGACGGATGGGACGCGGCGCACAAAATTACCCTCCTCGCAATGCTCGCCTACGGAAACTACATAGACTTTAAAGACGTCTATGTAGAAGGAATAAGAAATATAGACAAGTTGGATGTGGAGCTCGGGAAGGAGCTCGGCTACACCCTTAAACTCCTCGCTATAGCCAAGAGAGTAGACTCCGAGATAGAAGTTCGTGTCCACCCCACATTTATCCACAGTGACGAGGCTCTCGCAAAAGTTTCGGGAGTTTACAACGCGGTGATGATAGAAGGGGACTTTGTAGGAAAGACGATGTTCTACGGACAGGGAGCGGGCTCTCACCCTACAGCTTCCGCGGTAGTTTCAGATATAGTAGATGCGGGAAGATTTTTAATATGTAAAGATTTAAGATACCTTACGGTGGATTGGGAGGACAAAAAACTCAAAGTTAGGAAGAACTTTTACTCCCGATATTACCTTCGCTTTGACGTTCCCGACAAGCCTGGCGTCCTCGCAAAAATATCAAAGGTTTTAGCGGACTTTAACATAAGTATCGCCGCAGTTCTCCAGAAGGAAATGGTCTGCAAGATAGCAGGAAGGGAAAATGAACCTGTAGTTCCCCTCGTGATTCTCACTCACAAAGCTTTTGAAGAGGACGTCCAGAAAGCCCTAACGGAAATAAAAAAACTACCCGTGGTGGTAGATGAGCCCGTTCTCATAAGAGTGGAAGAAGAAGCGTATTAAAATTTAGCTATGCGTGAAGTAGTAGTGGTAGGCTCGGGAATTTCGGGACTATCCGTTGCCTATAGATTGAAGCAAAAGGGACACGACGTAGTCGTGTATGAAAAAGACGACGAGATAGGGGGAACCATAAAAACAAAGCAGGAAGAGGGATACCTCTATGAGCTCGGCCCCCAAACACTCTTTGCGGACGAAGAAGTCTTGAAGTTCATTGAAGAACTTGGTTTAAAACCGATAAAAGCCTCCGAAAATGCAAAGTATAGATATATCTACAAGAAAGGAAAACTCATTCCTCTCCCTCTGTCTCCCGCTCAGTTCCTGACAACTCCCCTGCTTTCCTTCACCTCAAAGATTAAAATCCTCAAAGAACTTTTTTCAAAACCCGTGGAAGAAGACATATCCATTGCGGAGTTCGTCAGAAAACGCTTCGGCGAAGAAGTTCTAAACTACTTAGTCGCCCCCTTCCTCTCAGGAGTTTATGCAGGAGACCCCGAAAAACTTTCTCTCAAATATGCAACCCCGAGACTTTACGAAATCCAAAGGAAACACGGAAGCCTCCTAAAAGCCCTTCTGAAAGAAAAAAGAGTAGCCCCAAAAGGTCAGCTAATTTCCTTTGAAGGGGGGCTATCGGAGCTCATAAACACACTCGCAAAGGAGCTTGAGGTTCACACCGAGAGCGTAGTCCTCAGGATGAGGAAGTTTGAGGACCACTTTAAGTTAGACGTTCGGGGAAAAAAGGTAGAAACGAAAAGCGTGGTGGTGGCAAGCCCCGCCTACACCTCTTCGTACCTCCTCAAGGAAATCTCCTTCAGTGCGAGTGAGATTTTTGAGAAGATAGATTATCCTCCCGTAGTTGTAGTGAATGTGGGAGTGAAAGGGAAAATTCCCGAAGGCTTTGGTTTCTTAGTCCCGAGAGTGGAAGGAAAGAGAATCCTCGGGGCTATGTTCATGTCCAAACTCTTCCCCGGGAGGGCACCCGAAGGAAAGGAGCTCCTTTCTGTCTTTCTCGGCGGAGCGACCGACAGGGAAGTAATAGAGCTACCTGACGAAGAAATTGTAAACACCGTAGAGAAAGAGCTCAAAGAAATTCTAAACATAGAGAGTATAGACTTTGTCAGAATCCACAGATGGAAGAGGGCAATTCCCCAGTATAACGTGGGCTACGAGGAGTATCTCAATCTCGTTAGGGATATGGAAAAGGACTATCCCGGTCTTTTCTTAACCGGGAACTGGATATACGGTGTCTCCATGGGAGACTGCATAAGGGCGTCTAAGAGTGTGGCTCAAAATGTGGAGGGATTCTTAGCATCATGCTGAGCCGAGAAAGATTCGAGGAATTTCTTAATGCTTTTAAAAAAGGTTTAGATACGCCTTACGGCGTGATAAAGCTAAAAAGAATAAAACAAGGAAGATTCATTGAAGAGTTCAACGTAGACCTCTCCTTAGAGGACGAAAGCCTGCTTACTATGAAGGTATTTCTCGGAAGAAAACCCTACTACGGAGAGTGGGTGGAAATATTCGGGATAAAACCAAAACTAAAAGGTCAGGTTCCCTTCTTCAACTCGCCAGTAGAAGAAGTCCTTTTGGATTCCGTTACTCCATACTTTTCCAAAGTCTTTATAGAGTACTTTGAGGACAAAGAAACAGCCAAAGAGCTCCAAAAGGGTGTTCCACCCGCCCTTTCCCGTATGGGATACGAACTCTTTAAAAGAGGATACACCTACTTCAGGGATTGGTATATACCCGAAGGTTTGATGGAAGGTGGCCACAAGATTCAGGCGGGAAAGCCCAAAAACGAAGAGATTCGAAAAAAGCACCTTCGGCAAATACTTGAGGAGCTCGAAACTTTCAGAAAAAAGTGTGACGACGAAGAGCTCGTTAAAAAGATAGAACAAAGAGCCGAAAAACTTTTAAGCCTTTAACGCCCTCCAGATGTTCTCCGCTATCTCCTCCGCGTATTCCATTAAAGGCTTTTGCAGAACATTTTCCCCGTGGAGGAAAACTATACCTCCCATGGGTCCCATAATGGTAACGAAAGCGGAGAAAAAGTCCTGATTCCTGAGCTCTCCCTTCGCCACGCCCTCCGAGAGGAGCACCCCTATTTCAGTCACAACGTCACCAACACAAGCAAAACCGAGACAGTCTTCCTCAAAGACCTCCCTGTTTGAGAGGAAAACCCTAAGGAAGTAGTGAATGAGCTCTGGCTCTTTGAGGGCTATATCTATAAAACTCTTAACGAGCTCGTAAATCTTTTCCTTTGTGGATATATCTTTTTCGTTTATCTTTCTTATCCTCTCTGCTACCCACCGCGAAGCGGTAACCATTATCTCTTTGGCAAGCTCCTCTTTAGAAGAAAAGTAATTGTAAAGATTTCCCACGCTCATACTGAGCTCTTTCGCTATGTCGTGCATTGTGGTGTTGGAATAACCCTTTTCTGCAAATAGCTTGCAGGCAGTCCTTATTATCTGGAGCTTTTTCTCCTGCTTTAGTTTCTCTTTTAGTTTCATTCTCAGCCCTTTACCCCCGTTCTTACTCTACTAAGCAGTAGCTCTATCCATTCTTCAAAACCTTTCCCCGTTTTTGCAGAGAGCTTTATCACCTTTATGTTAGGATTTACCTTCCTTGCGGACTCAACGGCTTTATTAATGTCAAAGTCAAGGTATGGAAGGAGGTCTATTTTTGTCAAGAGCATCAACTCTGCATCCTTGAACATAACGGGATACTTCTCAGGTTTGTCCTCCCCTTCCGTTACGGAAAGAAGAACTACGTTAGTGTGAGCTCCCACATCGTAGGAGGCGGGACATACGAGGTTTCCTACGTTTTCTATAAAAACAAGGTCAAGCTCCTCTAAAGGTAGGTGGTGAATTCCTTCATGAACCATAAAGGCGTCAAGGTGGCAAGCCTGTCCCGTAGTAATTTGGTAAGCGGGAGCCCCCTTCTTTTTTATCCTTTCAGCGTCGTTGTTCGTCTCAAGGTCTCCCTCTATTACGCCTATCCTGACCTTATCTTTAAGGAACTCTATGGTCCTCTCTATGAGGCTCGTTTTTCCCGCTCCAGGTGAACTCATGAGGTTTATGGCGTAAACGCCGTGCTCGTCAAAGTGTTTCCTGTTGCTCTCCGCTTGTCTGTCGTTGGCGTCAAGAATCTTCTTTATAACCTCTACCGTTTTTTTATCCTCAAGCTCGGGATTATGGTGATGATGGTGGTGGTGATGGTGCTCGCGATGATGCTCCGTTATAGAACAACCGCAATCCTTACACATAGTAATTAAAAATATAAGGGAAAAATTTAA
>WFPV01000070.1 GCA_015487405.1 Aquifex sp.
GCGACCTTTGGAGGAGTTCTCCTTATGTATATACTGGGATACAACGTCTCCATAGCGAGCATAGCGGGATTCTTAGCACTCCTCGGGATAGCCGCGGAGATGGGGATAGTGATGGTGGTATACATCCAGAACGCTCTAAAAGAGCTTCCCGGAAACCACACAAAACGGGAAGCCTTTGAGGCAATATACCGCGGAGCGGTAAAGAGAATAAGACCAAAGTTTATGACCTTCTTAGCGATACTTTTTGGACTCCTTCCCATAATGCTCGGCAAGGGAACGGGGAGCGAGGTTATGAGCAGGATAGCCGCACCCATGGTAGGAGGCATTCTCTCCACGATAGTTATAGTCCTGATTATGGTTCCAGCACTCTACGCGGTCTACGTGGAGCTGAAGGAAAGACTTAAATTAAGTTAGATGAGTGAGCTAAAGGTAAGAAGCTTAAAGGAAGTAAAGGATTACGAAATACCCATACTCAAGGGCACAGTCTTTGACGTATTTGAGGGGATACCCCAGGCTTTCGTGGGAATAGCCGGGGAAGCGGGAGCGGGAAAGAGCCAAACTTTAATGAGACTCGTTGCTGACCTCTCAAAGCAAGAACCCGTTCTTGTCGTTCTAACCGAGCAGTCCCCCCACAGGTGGAAAGCTCTATTTAAGAAGTATGAAGTCAACGAGGAGAACGTCAGAGTCGTCTTTAAATACTACATAGACCAAGACTTCATAAAGAAGCTCGGAAGCAGGGAAGAGAGGATAATCGTTATGGACTCTATCTCGGGAGCTGTTCCAGAGCACAAAGCCCGTCAAGTTGCCAAGGACCTTAGAAGCCTCGTTGAGTGGAAGAACAAGTGGCTCATAGGCTCCCTACAGGTAAGGAAGGAAGGCGTAGCGGGAGGAGAGGGAGTAGAGCACATGATTGAGGTTTCTTACGAGATTACCTACTTCCAGCTAAAGCCTCAAAACAAGTGGATTTTAGAAAGACTCAGACCCTACGGCTACGAAGTGGGAGATTACGTCAGGCTTATAAGGAATACCTTTGACAAGATAAGGGGAGTGAGGAATACCAACCTTGTTGCGGTGGACATAGACAAGGAAACGGGTATATTAGAGTTCAGGGAGCTCGGCAGGAAGGAAGTGGAGTAATTTAATTAATAAATGTTTAAATACATAACGGAACAGAGCCAGCTTGAGGAAGCCTGCGGGCAGCTCTCTCAAAGTCCTTTCCTCTTCTTAGATACCGAGACAACGGGAGATAAAATCCGCCTCATTCAGCTCGGAGACTTTGAGAAGATTTTCGTTATAGACCTCTTTGAGGTAGAGGATTTAACCCCTCTTCAGAAACTCATAAACACTAAGGGAATAGTGGGACACAACCTCAAGTTTGACCTCAAGTATCTTGCTAAATACGGCATATTTCCCGTCGCAACCTTTGACACGATGATAGCGAGCTACCTTTTGGGATACGAAAGGCACTCCCTAAATCACCTGGTAGGAAGCCTCCTCGGATACTCCCTTGACAAGAGCTACCAGCTTTCGGACTGGGGAGCTTCCATCCTTACCCAAAACCAGCTTGAGTATGCCGCAAAAGACGTGGAAGTTTTAAGGGAGCTCTTTCCAAGGCTAAAGGAAGCCCTCAATAACCTCAAAGGAAAGAGGGGAGAGGAGCTTCTAAAGACGAAAACCGCAAAAATTTTCGGACTCACAAGTCCCGTGGCAATAACCGAGATGGCATTCGTAAAGGAAGTAACAAAACTGGAGATGAACGGCTTTCCCGTTGACACGGAAGAGCTAAACCGCTTGGAAAAAGAGTTCAAGAGGGAGCTCCAGAGGAAAATCCAGAGCTTCCTGATAAAGTATAGAGTTGACCCCCTATCTCCCAAGCAACTCGCACAGCTTCTAACTACACGCTTTAAGCTGAACCTCCCCAAAACCGCGAAAGGTAACGTCTCCACCGACGACAAGGCTCTCACCCAGTTCTCCGACGTTGAGCCCGTAAAACTCGTTTTAGAGATAAGGAAACTGAAAAAGTATTTAGATAAACTGGAAGAACTAAAAAAACACACTAAAAACGGAAGAGTTTATCCCGAGTTCAAGCAGATAGGAGCGGTAACGGGAAGGATGTCCAGTGCAAACCCCAACATCCAGAACATCCCGAGGGATATGAGGAGTCTCTTTAAGGCTGAAGAGGGAAACCTCTTCGTTATTGCGGACTTCTCCCAGATAGAGCTCCGGATAGCCGCCGAATACGTGGAAGACCCCCTCATGCTGGAAGCCTTCTCAAGCGGGAAGGACATGCACCGCTACACTGCCTCACTCGTTCTCGGAAAACCCGAAGAGGAGATAACGAAGGAAGAAAGACAACTTGCGAAAGCCATAAATTTCGGACTCATTTACGGCATATCCGCCCGCGGACTTGCGGAATATGCTAAGGTAGGATACGGCGTTGAGATTTCCTTAGAAGAGGCTGAAGTTTTCAGGCAGAGATTTTTCAAAAACTTTAAAGCCTTCAAAAGATGGCACGACAGCGTTAAGAAGGAACTAAAGGAAAAGAAAGAAGTAAAAGGGGAGACCCTTCTCGGAAGACCCTACACCGCAACGACCTTCACCGACGCAGTGAACTATCCCATCCAGGGAACGGGAGCAGATTTATTGAAACTCGCCGTCCTACTCTTTGATGCGGAGATTACCAAGAGGAAAATACCCGCAAAGGTAGTTAACTTGGTTCATGACGAGATTGTTGTAGAGACGCCGGAGGCGTATTCAGAACAAACAAAGGAAGTATTAGAAAGAGCTATGAAAACCGCTGGAAAAATAATTTTAAAACGCGTCCCCGTTGAGGTTGAGGCGACGGTAAACGAGAGATGGATTAAAGATTAAAAATTAGTATATTTAAGGTAATGGCATTTACACAGGGAATAATTCCAGGAAAAGCTAAAGAGTTATATATTGGAGGAAGAAAAGAAGAGGATGTTTATTTGGAGCTTGATCTTAAGAAAGGTGTTATCAACACATATATCCCTCGTCTTGAGTATTTTCCCTCAAAAATACATAAAAAGCTTTTAAAGGAGAAAAATATATCTTTAAAAGAAGTTGAATTTTATTTACCAGCTGGTAAGCTTATGGCTAAATCGAGAACGCCAAGTTTAGACATTGGAGGAAAGGCATTTAATGAAAATGAAGGAAGCGAGCCAAGACCAGACAGTCTCGTATTTAGAATTGTGAGGGAAACGTTTGTAAAAGCTTTTCATCCTATGTTTTATGTGTCTAAAAAAACCTCTCTACAACATTTCTACTGATACTTCCTAGGAATTTAGCCAATGAATGCCACCACAGCCTTACCGCCTCAGGACTAACTTCTATTCCCATTGTTTGCTTTAGAACTTTTGCTACCTTTCTAAAGGACAAACCGTTAAAATACAAAACTACAGCTATTGCTTTTA
>WFPV01000071.1 GCA_015487405.1 Aquifex sp.
GCAAAAGAGGAGGTTAGAGATAGCACGTTCTTTAATAACCAATCCCAAGTATCTTTTACTTGATGAGCCCTTTGCAGGGCTTGACCCTATAATTGTTTCGGAAATCAGGGAGATTGTTAAAGGATTGAAGGAAGAGGGGATAGGAATTCTCATCACGGACCACAACGTTAGGGAAACGATTAGAATGGTGGATAGAGTCTACATCATATCTGAGGGAAAGGTTCTCGCACACGGAAAGCCGGAGGAAGTGGTTCGGATAGAAAAGGTGAGAGAAACTTACTTGGGAAGGGATTTTACGTTATAAATTATTCTTCAAAAGTTGAGATTGATTCTATAATTGGACAGAAGTATGCAGGAGTATTGCTCCTTTTCTTTAAAATCTCTTGTAGGATTTTCTTTCTAAGCTTTAATTCTTCTATTAATTCATCTATTTCCTGAATCTTACTTCTTATTTTTTCTTCTACACACTTACATGGAGATGTCCCCGAGTATATTAATGAAATTATTTCTTTGATTTCATCAAGTTTAAATCCTACCGCTTTAGCTTTCAAGATAAATTGGCAAAGTCTAAGGTGTTCTTCCGTATAAACTCTGTATCCTGAACTATCCCTTTTTGGGGGAGGCAGTAATCCTATCTCCTCCCAATATCTTAAGGTTTTGGGATTCACGTTAAGCTTCTTGGCTAATTCCCCTATCCTCATAGGTAAATAGGTATATATCCTTCTCTCACTTTCAAGACATGATACTCAAATCCTGACCTAACTACTTCTACTCCTTCAAACAACTGTTCCTTAGACACTCCAAACATTTTCATAGCTACCTTACAAGCTTTAAACTTTACTCCGTAAAGCAATAAATTTTCTATTCTTTCCTCAAATTCTCCGTTTTCAAACCTATCAAGAAAAGCTATTCCCTCATCGTATGCAACAACCTCTATATCAACCTTTGTTCCCCATATATTTAGGGCTGCTCTAATTCTAAAGAACACCTTTCTCCATCGTTTCTTGTCCTTGTAAGTTACAGGAAAAAGTAATTTAATAAACTCCTCTTCTTTAGAAAATGTAGGTTTAAGTATGCTCAGAACACCTATTCCTGAAAGTATAAAATGCCTTCTGTTCATACAACTACCTCCAGAAATCTTTTAAAGAAGTAAGCAGAGAATATAAGGAAAATAATTCCTATAAATTTGTTTACATGAGTGTAACTTTTCTTTAGAAATTCTGACAAACCGGAAACAATAACACCTGATAAAAATATAGGAACTGCTCTTCCAACAGCATAAATGCTAAGCAGAATTGAAGAAAGAAAAGCGTTTTCCGTTGAAACGCTGAGAAAGATGGAGCCGAGAAAGAGTGAAGTGCATGAGGGACAAAGAGAGAACGTGTAGACAAAGCCGAGCAAAAAACTGCTTGTTGTAGCTCTTGAAAAAGGATTTAATTTGGAAATTTCAAAAGAAAAATGAACTATATTTAGCAAGTTTAAAGCCATTATTAAGAGAATAAAGGAAAGTAATAAATTAAAAATAGAAGTCTTAAATATATCGGAAAGAGTAAGTAAACCTAACGATATAACTAAACCTACAAAAGCGTGAGTTATTAAAAATGCAAGTGCAAATCCTGAAACGCTAAGAAATATATCTTTTTTGTTTTTCCGTTTAGAAATCAAAATACCAAAAACTATAGGAAGGAACGGAAGTGCTGAGGGTCCCAAGCTCGTAAAAAATCCGAGGATAAACATTAAAGGTATTAGGAAAAGGACTGGTTGTTTTTCTTGAGTAAGAGAAACTGTGTAAAGGTGTAAATCCTCAAAATTAACAAAAAAACTGAGAGAGATTATTAAAAGGAATCCAGTAATTGCTGGAATTATAGGTATCATATTTGTAAGAGTCTTTAGAATTTTATCTGAAATAAAAGGAAAAATTAGTGTGGGAAGACTAACAAAAATAAAATAAAGATTAAAAATAGTGAAGGGATTTTTGAAGTAAAGCGAATAAATACCGAACAGGATTATAAAGGGAATAGCACAGTAAGGAATACTTAGACCAAGTGAAATCCCAGGAGAAAACCTTTTGTTGGGAAATAAAAATTGTGGTGAGATATCAAAGGGAGCAAAACCTATTCTTTTCATCAGGGGAAAACCTAAAATGAGTATAAGAGCAATTACTAATTGTGCAATAATTAGCATATTTGCGGAAATATTTATGTGCTTTGAAAGCATAAAAAAGATAAATGCAAATAAATTAAAAAGAATAAACCTTGAAAGGAGAAAAATGGAGATTTGTTTTATATTTCCTGCCTTTACGTAAGCTCTAAATATAAGGTTTAAGTTCCACATACACGGAGTGAAGAAAGACAGGGCTCCTAGGAAAGGAATTATGTAAACAGCTTTCAAGATATTTCCTCCATTATAGCTTTCCTTATTTTTTCCTCCGTAGGTATAACTCCTGCAAACTTTACCTTACCGTTTATCACAATTGCTGGAGAAGTAAGTATTCCAAGCTGAACTATCCTGTCGTAATCATTAATAGGGTCAAGTAATTTAATGGTAACTCCCAATTCTCTTGCAACTTTTTCAACTCTTTCCTTCACAACAGCACACTTTGGACACGCATTTGATTCAAGAAGCTCAATAATTACTTCCATGGGAGGAAATATAAACCTTCCACCTAACTGGAAGGCAAGAGTGTAAAGTAGATTTACTCTTAGACAACTTTGATAAGTAAGTTTATAATTAATTAATTGTTAAGGCGCGTAGCTCAGCTGGGAGAGCGCCGGCCCGACACGCCGGAGGTCGGGGGTTCAAGTCCCCCCGCGCCTACCATTCAATCATGAACGTCTTCATTTCCTTAGAAACCTGGGACATAGACGATACCTTAATGCTCCTCTTTCTGCTCCACTACCATGAGATCGGAAAGATAAACCTCATCGGGATTGAGGTGGACTCCGGAACTTTGGAACAGAATAACTTCGTTAACTTCATCCTGAAACAGGTGAAGTTAGATATTCCAGTATTTTCAAGGAATTTAGAGGTTTCCGGAAGAGAGGAGGTTCCCGATTACTATTACGGCTTCTTTAAAGGTCTTGAGAGGAAAGGACTCTTTCTCACCGAGCGAAGCGAGGTATTTGATTATTTAAAAAGCAAAAAATTTAAGGTTATTGTAGGAGGGAGCTTGAACTTCGTACGGGAGCTCGTGAAGGAAGGAGTTTTTCCGGAAGAAGTTGTAGTTCAAGGGGGCTTTGCAGGGAAAAACATCACGGGAAAAACTAATCCCAAGTTCGGTAACCTGAACTTTAAGCCCACGTTTAATTTCAACAAGGATTTTAAAGCTACTTTGGAGTTTTTGGAGATTCAAAAGGAGGCGGGCTTTCCTCTCTACCTCGTTTCCAAGAACGTTAACCACCTGATTGCACTAAAGCTTGAGGATATTCCCGAAATACAGCCGAGAACGGAGGCTCAAAAACTCTACTTAGAAATCCTGAAAAAGTATCTGAGAGAGGTGAGGAACGAAAAGAGCCTCCACGACGTTTACGCCGCTTTGGCGTTGTTTGACAAGAGTTTGTTCAGGTGGGAGGAGATAAAACCCGTGTTTCGTCTCGGTAAGCGCCATCCCGAGTGGGGAGCAGAAAGGGGGAAGACTAACATCTTCATAACAATTGAGGGGGATGAGGAAAGAATTAAAAGGCTGAGTACCTTCAGGGAGGAGTTTGTGTAATATAGTTTTTAGATGAAGCGTTTGTTGAGTTTAATGCTCTTTGCACTTCTCTCCTTCGTTCTCACCATTGACGGGGAAAAGCAATTTGTTTACTGCTTTCATACAGATAAAGGAGATATTCACTTGGAGGTTGCACACGTTGACTGTTACGTTAGAAAGAATGAGGTTCATCTGAAGGCTTTAGAAAACTGGAGCTTTGGTGTAGATAAACTTGGAAGGCTCGTGAGCGTATTTTACTACCTTCCTATAAAGGATGACTCTAACTTTTTGCCCCGAATGCCTTCGGTGTTTAATAAGTTTAACCACGCTCATGACCCGCCCCTTTCTTCCGTGAAACTCCTCATTTGATAAAGGATTCCTCCCCTTTAAAACTCTTTCAATATTTCATTCCGGAGGTGTGATTATGGTTTTCTTGTTTGTTGTTCTGCTGGTAAGTTTCGGTTTCGGTATAAATCTGAACGAGGCGATGAAGATAGCTCTGAAGAATTCTCCCTACCTTAAGGTGTGGAAAGAGAGAATGGAAAAGTTTGAAGGTATGAAACGCTCCGCTTCCGCCTTTCCGAATCCGGAGCTCCGTTTTGAAAGCGGATTCTTTACCACGACGAACGGACAGGGAAGTGCGGGAAGATTCCTTTACCTACTTGAATACTCTCAAGAGTTTCCTCTCTGGGGAGTGAGGAGCAAAAGGAAGAGAATCGTTGAAGAGCTGGAAAAAGCCTTTATGAACCTCTACGAGGCGGAAAAAAGAAAGCTTCTCGGAAGAGTTTACACAAACTTTTACGAGGCTCTCTATTTTAAAGAACGTTATGAGATTGCAAAAAAGAACTATCAGCTTTCCAAGGAACTTGAAGAGTTCGTGGAAAGGGCTCACAAGTTAGGACAGGCTTCGTCCTTAGACCTCCTTAGAGCAAAGAGAGAGAGGAGACTCGCCCAAGCTAAACTGAAAGTGGAGGAATCCCTTTACCTCTCAAAACTCAAAGAACTCGGAGCTGTGCTCGGGAGCGACGTGAGAAAAGTAGAAGGCAAGATGAAGAGCTTCCCCGAGCTTCCAAGATTAAATCTCCCCGAGCTTCCACACATAAAACTCCTGAAGTTTAAAATTCGTGCCACGGAGGAGGAGATAAGGCTGTTTAAGGCTCTCACAAAGCCCCAGGTAGGCGGCGGATTCGTAGTAGAGGACAGCGAAGAGGGCTACTATGGCATTAGGGCAAGCTTGAGCGTAAAAGTTCCGCTGTTTTACAGAAATCAGGGAGAAATCTTAGAAAGGTCCGCGGAAAAGCGGGCACTCCTTCAGGAAATTAGAGCTAAGGAGCTTGAGCTGAAGGCAAAACTAAACTCCGCAAGGGAAAGGATAAAAGCCTTAAAGGAGTCCCTCTCGGAGATTGAGGAGAAAGCTCTTCCTGAGGCAGAACGGGAACTCACCTTAGCCCTTAAGGGCTACCGGGAGGGAATAGTCAGTCTATTTGAGCTTACCGATGTAAAGAGGAGGTATTACGAGCTCCTTCAAGAGAGGCTGGATCTTTTACTTGAGCTTCAAAGAGCTTACGCAGAGCTAATTTCCGTAGGAGGTTGGAAGCAATGATGTTGGTAATTTTCCTTTTATTAGTTTTAATTACCTTCGGTGGAGAGAAGCACGAGCACGAAGAACACCACGGTGAGATAATCCTCTCCGAGGAACAGATAAAAACCCTCGGTATAAAACTTTACACACTCAAGAAACAAGAGGCTAAAGCCTTCCTGAGGCTTCCCGCGGAGGTTCACGAGAACCTCACGGAAATATACAAAGTCTACAGCCCCGTTGAGGGAATAGTGAGGAAGCTATATGTCAAGGAAGGAGATACCGTAAAGAAGGGAGAACCCCTCGTGGAGGTCTTCTCTCCCGAAGTCGCCTACCTCATTGCACAGGTGAAGATAGCAAAATCTCGTATGGAGAGCTCAAAGAAACTCCTTGAGAAATACGAAAAGCTCTTTAAGGACAGATTCGTAAAATCCACAGAATACTACAGAGTCCTCGCCGAATACCTGACGAGCAAGGGAGAGTATCAAGCCCTCACGAATCAATTGAAAAGTCTTGGAGAAGTGAGAAATAACACCCTCGTTCTTCGCACACCGCTGACGGGAATCGTAGCTTCTCAAGGCGTTTCTCCCGGGGAGAGCGTAGGACTGGATACCAAAATCTTTGAGGTTCACACCCACAGAAATCTCTGGATTTATGGATGGCTTGAAGAGGAGAAAAGGAAACTCGTCAAGGAAGGCATGAAAGGAATTGTCCTGACAAAAGATGGAGAAAAAGAAGACTGCACAGTGGACTTCGTTAGTCACAAGATTGACAGGAAGACGAGGAAACTAAAGGTCAGGTGCGTGGCTCCAAACGAAAGGCACACGCTTCTTCCCGGAATGTTCGTAACCCTCTTAATAGGCGTTCAAAAAGGTAAAGCCTTCATTGTTCCAAAGAGTGCGGTCCAAGAGATAGAAGAAAAACACTACGTCTTTGTAAGAACCAAGGAAGGCTTTGAGCCCAAGGAGGTAAGAATTTTAGACGCTCTTGACGGCTACTACGTAATTGAAGGTGAGGTTCACGAAGGGGAGAAGGTAGC
>WFPV01000072.1 GCA_015487405.1 Aquifex sp.
ATTCATTGGCTAAATTCCTAGGAAGTATCAGTAGAAATGAGGTTTTTTAGACACATAAAGCATAGAATGAAAGTTTTTTACAAGCGTTTTCCTCACAATGCTAAATATGAAACTGTCTGGTCTTGGCTCGCTTCCTTCATTTTCATTAAATACCTTTCCTCCAATGTCTAAACTTGGCGTTCTCAAATAGGTATATATGTTTTAAAAACCTAATTATAGTATGGAAAGGAAGTAGTACAGTATGGCTCACTAATATGAAAAAAAATTTTGCTTTTCCAATTCCAAGGAAATATCTATATGCAGGTGATGTTTTACCTCCAATAAAATGATTATGTGGAGGTGAAGGGAGTTGATACTGGTATTTTTAGGACCTCCCGGTGCGGGAAAGGGAACGCAGGCTCAAAGACTCGCTAAGGAAAAGGGATTCGTTCACATCTCTACGGGAGACCTTCTGAGAGAAGCTGTTCAAAAGGGAACACCCCTCGGGAAAAAGGCTAAGGAGTATATGGACAGGGGAGAACTCGTTCCGGACGACCTAATAATAGCCCTTATAGAAGAAGTTTTCCCCGAGCACGGAAAGGTAATCTTTGACGGATTTCCCAGAACTATAAAGCAGGCTGAGACTCTTGACGAGATGCTCAAAAAGAAAGGAATGAAGGTTGACCACGTTCTTCTCTTTGAGCTTTCAGATGAGGAGATAATAGAAAGGCTCTCGGGAAGAAGGATAGACCCAAAGACGGGAAAGGTCTATCACATCAAGTATAATCCGCCGCCTCTGGGGGTAGAGGTCATCCAAAGGGATGACGACAAGCCGGAGGTTATCAAAAACAGACTAAAGGTTTACAGGGAACAGACCGCTCCCCTCATTGAATACTACGAGAAGAAGGGTATATTAAGAAAAATAGACGCAAGTAAACCCGTTGAAGAGGTTTATAAACAAATCTTAGAGGTTATCGGGAATGGCACTTGAGCTTTACTCTTTTAGAGAAATAGAGAAAATTAGGAAGGCGGCACAGGTAGTAGCGGAGGTTCTGCACGCCGTAGCGGAAAACGTAAAGCCGGGAGTATCCACCTGGGATTTAGAGATGATAGCGAGAAAAGAGACAGAGAAGAGGGGGGCAAAAGCCGCCTTCTTAGGCTATAAACCGCCCTTTTCAAAGGTTAAGTATCCAGCAGCTCTCTGTATCTCCGTAAACGATGAGGTCGTCCATGGGCTTCCTAAAAAAGAAAAGGTAATTAAGGAAGGGGATGTCGTTAGCATAGATTTCGGTGCTATCGTTGACGGGTATGCGGGAGACAGTGCGATAACCGTTATAGCAGGAAAGGGAACTGAAGAAGCGGAAAAGCTCCTGAAAGCGACAAAGGAAGCTCTCTACAACGCCATAGAAAAAGCCATGCCTGGAAACAGAATCGGTGACATAACATACGCCATACACGAAACCGCGCAAAAATACGGCTTTAAACCCGTTCTCAGGTTCGGCGGACACGGAATAGGAAGGAAGATTCACGAAGAGCCCTTCGTTCCCAATAACATTAAAGACATAGGCAAAAAGAACCCGAAACTCAGGCAGGGAATGGTTATAGCCATTGAGCCCATGCTCGCCGTGGGAACGGAGGAAACCGTTGAGGACGGGGACGGCTGGACTATTAAAACCAAAGATGGGAGCTTAGCCGCTCACTTTGAGCATACAGTTGCTATAACTAAAAAAGGTCCTATAATTTTAACGGAGTTGTAAAGATGGGGAAGAAGAAAAGGAAACAAGAACACGAAAAGGAGAAGGGAATAATCTTAGAGGGAGAAGTGGTAGAAGCTCTGCCTAATGGAAACTTTAGAGTTAAGCTTGATACCGGTCAGGAAGTTTTGGCTCACATTGCCGGAAAGCTCCGGGTGAACTTTATCAGAATTCTGCCGGGGGACAGGGTAAGGGTTGAGCTTTCGCCTTACGACCTTACGCGGGGAAGAATAGTTTACAGACTGTGAGAACTTGATTAAACAAAAGAGCTGTTTTATACTAAAATATTCCTGTTCTGCGGAGGTAAAGTATGAAAGTAAGGTCTTCCGTTAAAAAGCGTTGTGCCAAGTGCAAGATTATTAGAAGAAAAGGCAGAGTAATGGTAATCTGCGAGATTCCCAGCCACAAGCAGAGACAAGGTTAACGGAGGTCTAATATGGCAAGAATAGCGGGAGTTGACCTTCCCAACCACAAAAAACTTGAAGTTGCTCTTACCTACATCTACGGAATAGGCTGGTCAAGGGCGAGGGAAATATGTGAAAAGACTGGCATTCCTTGCACTAAGAGAGTAGGAGACCTCACCCCTGACGAGCTCAACACCTTAAGAAAGTTCATAGACGAGAACTACAAGGTTGAGGGAGACCTCAGAAGGGAAGTTCA
>WFPV01000073.1 GCA_015487405.1 Aquifex sp.
AGAGGGGAGATTACTACTATGAGATTTTTAAGAGCTTAGAGCTTATAAGCCTGCTCCACGACGCTTATTCCTTGAAACAGGACAAGGAGGGTGTCTTTAGCTTTAAGGACAGAATTTACGAGGCGAGGGTCTTTTACACGGACGAAGGAGTAGGACTCCTCGTTGAGGACATAACCGAGAAAAATCTCTTTGAAAAACTCAAAGAAGAGTTTCTATCTAACCTGAGTCATGAGATAAGAACTCCTGTAGCGGCGGTTCAACTGACTCTTGAAACGCTCCTGACAGAGGAGAGTGAAGCTAAAAAACGGGAGCTCATAACCCGTGCACTCGGAAGACTTAAGGAAGTTTCCCGAATCCTTGAGGCAGTTTACATGCTTTCCTTAGATAAAAAGGAGGAGAACTTCACGGAGGTGAATCTGAAGGAGCTCCTGGAAGAGGTTCTGAAGGATTTAGAAGATAAGTTAAGGGAAAAGAATGTTAAAGTTGAGGTAGAGCTAAAGGAAGAGAAACTTACGGGGGACAGCGAAAAGTTAAAAATTCTCTTGAGAAATCTCGCCGAAAACGCAGTAAAGTATAACCGCGAGGGAGGAAAGATTTTTATAAGGAGCTACCGGAACGGTGAGAGAATTACCTTAGAGGTTGAAGATACAGGGAGAGGTATTGACAAGGGTATACTTCCCCTCGTGTTTGAACCCTTTGTGAAGTTTGAAAGCGAGAGGGGGATGGGATTAGGGCTTTACCTTGTAAAGAAGATAGTGGAACTCCACGGGGGAAGTGTGAGGGTGGAAAGTGAAAAAGGGAAGGGAACGAAATTCATAATTTCTTTTCCCTTAAGACCGCCGAAGGCGGTATCTAAGAACTAAACTTCACAACAATTTTTCTTTTTGCGACCTTTGTAGAAAAGGAAGCCTGCTAAGATGATAAGTAAAGCAAAAAAAGCGTATTCCATTACTTTTTTAATTTCTTAAAGAGCTCAGGAAGTCGCAATAGGTAGAGGTATATCCTCTTCCACTTGCTCCACTCTATCGCGGGAAGGTTAGCTCCGTAGGTTTTGTTCGGCTCAAGGTCGTTAGCCACTCCCGACTTTGCGGCAACAACGACGTTGTCCCCTATATTCACGTGGTCTGCCACTCCCACCTGTCCTGCAAGTATCACGTTCTTACCTGTTTTTACACTTCCCGAGAGCCCTACCTGCGAAACGAGAAGATTGTTTTCTCCTACCTTGCAGTTGTGCCCAACCATAACAAGGTTGTCTATTTTTGTGTTTTTACCCACCTTCGTTTGGTCTATAAGAGCTCTGTCTATAGTGGTATTTGCCCCTATCTCCACGTTATCTTCTATAACAACACTTCCAATATGATTTAACTTTATTATCCCCTCCTTTCCTACATAGTAGCCAAAGCCATCCGCTCCTATGACTGCTCCGCTGTGAATTCTGACATTTTTGCCGATAATAGTGTTCCTGTATATGTGAACCCCGCTAAATATTACGGTATTTTCCCCTATCCGGGTGTTTTCCCCTATAAAGGTAAAGGGGTAAATCTTTACGTTATTTCCTATTTTCACATTGTCGCCGATAACTACAAAGTCTCCTATGTAAACGTTTTTTCCTATTTCTACGTTTTTTCCTATTACTGAGTTTTTGGACACACCTTCGGGGTGTTTTTCAGGAAAGTAATAAGCCAAGAATTTAGCTAAAGCGAGTTTAACGTCCTTTACTTTTATGAAATTTTCTTCCGAAATGTTTTCAGAAACCACGTAAGCTTTCGCTTTTCCCTTTGCTTTTTCGTAATCCTTCTTACTTTGACAAAAAACTATCGTTTCGGATTTGGGATTTTCGGGAGTAGATATTCCTTTTATTTTTTCAAGTGGAGAACCTTTTAGTTCTCCTCCTATAACTTCTGCTACTTCTTTTAGCGTTAGCTCCACAAGAAAATTTTAAGGTATCCTTGGGTAGTTCACGAATGAGATGAGAGGAAAATAAGAAAATATGAGATGTCCGGAGTGTGGAAGCGAAAAAGTAGTAAAGGACGGAAAACAACGTGGAAAGCAAACTTACTTATGTAAAGTATGCCAAAGAAGATTTACTCCAGGTGCAACAAA
>WFPV01000074.1 GCA_015487405.1 Aquifex sp.
ATTGTTCCGAGTATAAATGTTATGACATTCAAAGTGTGCCTACACAAAACACTGATACTCCGGAGGGGATTAACGATAAGAAAAACGACGGACAAGTAACGGACCAGGGATGTTTAGGAACGATTTACATCATGAACGGAAGAGACCTAAGATGCAGACCTCCCGGAACTCAAACGGGATTTTCTAATTGTTGCAAAAAAACTAAAAGATGGTTCGGACTTGCTAAATGTTCTTCCAATGAGCAACTCCTTGCAAAACTCCGCTCTTGGGGAAAACTTGACGGAAATTGTCATTACGTAGGAAGTTATTGTGCCGAAAAGTGGCTGGGAGTATGTGTTCAGAAAAAGAAAACATACTGCTGTTTTTCCTCTCCCTTAGCAAGAATTATTCACGAATACGGAAGACCTCAACTTGGAATATCCTGGGGAAAACCTGAAAGTCCCAATTGCAGAGGATTTACTCCTGAAGAATTTCAAAAGCTTGACTTTTCAAAGATAGACTTCAGTGAGTGGATAGAGGAAGAAGTTAAAGCAAATATCACTCCTTCAATTCAAACTTCAATTTCAAACGTTCTTCAAAACGTTCAAAATCAAATGGGAGGTAATAGATGAAACTTGAGGGGATTTTCAAAGGGAAAAGGAAAATAGGATCAGAAATACTTTTTGAGAGCATGGACATCCCCTTAAACGGCAAAAAGGAAAGGTTTTTTGAAAGCATAGACGAGGATATAGACTTTGAAATTTTCATGAGGAACTACGAAAAAGCTAAAGATTTGAAAGGATTGAAGTTTTTCAACTTAAAACCTCAAACGCTTGCAAAATACGGAAAGGAAATCCTTTCCGTAATAGACCCGAAAACGGTCCTTGAAATCAGGGAAAGCAATGCGGACGAAAAGGTTATAAAAAGCATAGTGAAAATAAGGAAAGAAAAACCATTTTTACTTTCACTTGACGACTTCGGAAAAAATTCATCAAACTTTGACAGGATTGAAGCTTTCAAACCCGACTTTATAAAGGTTGAAATTCCCCTCTTTTCAAAGAAAAATCTCGTTCTTTTTGTAAGCCTTTTAAAAGTCACATGCACTGCCAAGCTTATAGCGGAAAAAGTTGAAAATGTGGAGGACTTTAAAACCGCAAAACTTGCAGGGTTTGACCTATGGCAGGGCTACTGCGAAAAGGAGCTATATTCCTTTTAATTTCTTTGAGTTTTGCTTTTCAGGAAAAAGAAGTCCAAAAATGGCTTGAAAAGCTAAAGGGAGTAAAAGAGCAAACTCAAGAAAGAGCTAAAGAATTTGAAAAGGAAGCAAAAAAGCTAAAGGAAATTACACACAAAAGAGCTAAAGAGTATGAACTGAAATACGAAAATGGCAAGCTGACCGTCAAGAAAAGAAACCTTAAAACCGTAAATACGGAAGGAAGGATTTACATATTTATGTCCTCTTCTATTCCCAAACAGGTATGGTATTCATACGTTCAGCAAATTGTGGATTTGAAGCTAAATGCGGTGTTAGTCTTGAGAGGTTGCATAGGAGGATGCAAATACATAAAGCCTACGCTTGAATTCATTCATGACGTTCTGACGCTCGGAGGGAAACAGAAAGAAGGAATTCCCGTGCAGATATGGATAGACCCGACGCTTTTCAGGAAGTATAAAGTCAAAGTAGTTCCCTGTGTTGCAATGGAAGGAAAGGAAAAACTATCCTGTGGGGACTGGAACTTAAAATGGCACTTGGAAAAGTTAAAGGAAGGAAGTTAGGAACGCTTCAGGAGTTCTATAATTTTGCTTGCCTGTTCAAAGTTAAGCTCGTCTATCTTCCCGTATTTCTTTTCAAACTCCGCTTCATCAATTCCCTTTTTCTTGAGCAAGTCCCTAATGTAAGCCCTTTGCTTTTCCGTTGAAGGTTTGTTGAGTTCTTCCTTTTCCTCGTCTATGAACATATCTGAAAGTCCCGTAAGCTGAATTACTCCATAAACCCAAGCACGCTTGAACGCCATAGCCAAGAGCATGTCAAGAGACCAGTTTTTAGCTTTCGCTTCGTCCTTTGAAGCTATCCTTGAAGAGATTACTTCTTTGTTTCCCAAAAGCTTTGACCTGAGCCTTAAAGTCACCTTGTAGCCTATTATGTTTCCCTGTCCGTCCCTTATTTCTTCGTCTTTCCTTTCAACAACTTCTATTCCCGTAAGGTATGCAAGCTGGTCAGCTCCCGCTTTTAGGAGTATATCCTGCTTTGCACCCTTGAAAGGTTTGTCATAGTGAACTCCTTTTTTAAGCTTCTTCTTAATCTCTTTTTTCGTTCTCTGAAGTATCTCAAGACCGTCAGAAATCCTTGAAAGAACTTCTTGATAGTCGTTGACGCTCAGAAGACCTTGATTTTCCCTAACGTGAACGAGTTCCATCTCTCTCACCTCCTGAGATTGAATATAACATATGTATATGATTTTGTCAAGATACTGATACAACTTTTCAGAAATTTTCCGAAAAACTGCCGAAATGGAGTTTAGGAAATGGTTTTGAATCCTTTGAAAAATTGTTGCAATACGTATTTATGGATTTACGTAGAATTTGGGAAATATTTACTTTGACAAAATTGGATATTTGATATTTGTGTAACAAGTCGCCCTTACAAGGCGGAGGTCGCGGGTTCAAGTCCCTCCCCGCCTACCATTTAAATAACATGAAAAATCCTGAACTCGCTGCGGTAGCTTTAACAACCGCCATACTATCCTTGGTGATAGTTTTTATAGCTTTACGTCTAGAGAAAAAAGAACGTTCCCCTCACTGAGTTCTCATTCCTCCAGTTTCCTAATAACGTATGCGAGAATCTCAGCTACGGCTTCGTAGAGATGCGGAGGAATTTGTTCGTAAAGGTCTAGCTTTATCAAGGCGTTTACCAAAGGCTCGTTTTCCACAATAGGTATATTGTTTTCTTTAGCCAATCTTATAATTTCATGAGCAATATCCTCTTTTCCTTTTGCAACTAAAACAGGTGCTTCGTCCTGGGAAGGGTTATACCTTAAGGCTACAGCCTTCTTTTTATCCTCTTGTCTCACACTCTTAAATTTAATATCTTGCTTCCCGCAAGCTCCATTAAAAATATTTTTCTAAGTTCGGAAGGTTGTACTACCTTCTTTTCCACTCCAATTATGGGAACACCGGTACTCAAATTTTCTAAGTTTCCCAGCTTCATCAGTAATTCTGGAGAACTGCTAAGAATCTTCAGCTTTAGGAAGCTACCATCCTTTGGGGCTCTCACTTCAAGAAGAAGAACATCCTCCTCCAAAGAAATCTCTACTAAGAATTTGAAACCCTCCCGGGTCCTTTTCAAGATAAGTTTTACCTTTCCATCCTTACCGATTGGTAAAAATAACTTATTGCTCCCCTGCTCGAGACTGAAAGTTTGAAGTAGTGTGATAAGTTCCAAGGTTCCGTTATCTTTCCCTACAATTGCTTTGTACTTCAGGTCACTGGAAAGCTCATCAAAGTTCCTCTCAAGAACCGCTTTAAGGAGCTTCCTTTCGTAAAACAATCCCGAGTTTTTAAAACCTTCAAAACTTTTTATCTGGTTAAAAGGAAACCCTTTTAAATTAATTAAGTTTTTTAAAATACCTGCGGTGGCTTTTAAAAGTTTTTTAGAGGCGATTATTTTAAGGACGTAAGGATTTTTATTTATAAGTTGAAGAACCACCTCTTCTCCTTCGTTAAGCCCCGGTGCAACAGCGTTCTTAACAAGAACTTCCTCACCAGAATCCAAGCCAAGTATCACGTAATCTCCACCCGTTTTAATTACCCTTGCCCTTATTTTCTGATTCAGAAGCATTCCCTTTAAGACCTCAGGTATTCGCGAGGTCAGCTTTAGTGCAAGCTCGCGGGTTTTTTGAAGAGTCTCACGCTCTAAGTTACCCGGTAGGGCTTCATGTAAAAAGACTCCCTCAATCCGTCTTAGTTCCACGCTTAAGGTAGAATTTAACCATTATGAACGAAATCGGAAAACTTCTCATATTTATGGGACTCATACTTGTTGTAGTGGGTGCCTTGCTGCTATTGTTCGGGAAGGTTCTTCCCCTTGGAAAACTCCCAGGAGATATATACATAAAGAAGGATAACTTTACGGTCTATATCCCGATAACTTCCGCTATTCTTTTGAGCGTTCTACTTACCCTCCTGCTTAACCTCATCTTCCTCCTTTTTAAGCGCTGATTTGTTTCTGTAAATCGCTGAAAGGACTCCATTTACAAACTTTGCAGACTTTTCGTCCGCATACTTTTTCACAATGTCTAAGATATCTATGAAAACTCTACCGGGGTCCGGTGGATTGAGGTAAAGAAGCTCTGCAACTCCGAGTCTGAGAGCGTTTCTTTCTACGTATCCAAGCCTGTCAAAGCTCCAGCCTTTTAGAAATTCTTCAATGGTTGCGTCTATTTCAGGGAGGTTCTTTTGGACAGCTTCAAGGAGTCTTTGGGAGTAGCTTCTCACTATCTCCTTGCTTATCCTTCTTTCCTTTACAAACTCCTCATAAATTTCCTTCGGGTTTTCTCCCCTCAAATCCCAGGCGTATAGCGTCAAGAAGGCAAGTTCTCTCGCTTTTTTTCTGTGTCTCATCTCAGATGTTTAAATAAGTTTGCCATCTCTATAGCAGATAAAGCCGCTTCCCAGCCTTTGTTTCCGTGTTTCGTTCCCGCTCTCTCTATAGCCTGCTCCAAGGTATCCGCAGTTATAACACCGAAGGTAATAGGTTTTCTGAGCTCTAAAGATAAGTTCGCAAGACCTTTTGATACTTCGGCAGCTATGTAGTCAAAGTGGGGAGTTTGTCCTCTAATTAGGACTCCGAGGGCGATAACTGCGTCTATGTCATCCCTACGGGCGAGCTCTCCGGCAGCTACGGGGATTTCCCATGAACCGGGAACCTTTACGTGAATAATATTATCCTCACTTCCCCCATGCCTGAGGATACAATCCACCGCACCCTCCACAAGTCTGTCCACGAGCATGTGGTTAAAACGTGATGAAACTATACCGAATTTTAAGCCGGAGGCTACCAGTTCTCCTTCGTAAGTTTTCATAGTGGTATTAATTTTACAGGAGAAGGGAAATAATTAAAAAAGGAAGAGTCAAGAGAAGAGGTCTCTCCAGAGACCCCTCGCCCACTCAAGGTAACGCTTAGCCGTAGAGACTTTCCAAACGTTGTCTTCGTAAATTTTCTTTTTTTTACTTCCCCTGTTTTAGATTAACCATCGCGTAGCAGATTCCCTGCTGGACGATTTCTCCCTCCTAGGTTTTTCCCTTCAGTCTGCCTGCGAGGACTTTTGCCACAACTTTTCCCTCCGAGTGTGCGGCGTAGCCACTCTTTGGAAGGTAGGTTTCACAGCTGTCCCCTATAACGAAGACGTTCTTAAACTTTGTTTCGTAGGTTAAAGGATTAACGGTGACCCACTTCTGTCCCTTTTCTAAGAGTCCTATCTTTTCAAGGAGTTTGAGAGCTCTCATAGGAGGAATAAAGTTTGCCATATCAAACTTTATTTTTCCCTGAGTGGTTTTAACTTCCTTATTTTTTAGGTCTATTTCTAAAACTTTTGTTTGAGTCAAGTAAGTAGATTTATCCTTGTAAAGGTTCTTGTAAGCCTCTAAGAATCCCTTTTGTCATTACGGGAGGATAGGCGTTTTCGTCTATGAAGTATAGCTCTAAGTTTAAGCCCTCACGCTCCGCGTAAGATAGCAGGAGTGCCGCCCTTTCGTAAGGTGCTGGAGGACACCTAAAGGGCATTTTAGGAACCGTTATAACGAGTCTGTGTCCTTCAAAGGCTTCAAGCATTCGCTTTAGGTAGAGGTGTTCGCTTCCCAGTCTAAAGGCGGAGGGATAGCTCCAGAAAGCTTCTTTGAGAGCAGGATTCTCCTCGTAGTCGTATTCAATGCCCGGGGAGAGAACCAAGTAATCGTATTTAATTCTCCCCGTAGAAGTTATTACTTCTTTCTTATGGAAGTCAATATCAACCACGAGGTCGTTAATGAACTTAAGGCCATACTTTACTACGAGCGTGTTGTAGAGAAAGCATAACTCGCCGTAAGGTATTAAATCAACTAAAAAGTGATTACTAATGGGCAGGAAACGAAGAGTTGGTTTTTCTCAATGAAAACAACCTCCGCGTCGGGATAGAGTTTTTTACGTATTTAGCAACGGTGACCTCCGTATCCTCCCACCACCGCTACTCTGTTACTCCTCGTTTCTCCCATTATCTCACCGAGAGATGTGTAAACCGATAAAAGTCTAAAGGCTGCAGCTCCTGCTATTAGCTCCCTTCTGTTAACAGAAAATGATTTCTTTTGCATACTCCTCCACCCCTAAGACTACGGATTTATCAACCTTCTTCTTAGCTTTTCTAAAGGATTTATACATCTTCTTTAAGTCGGAGCGGTAAGCGTCAAAGAAATCCCTGAAGAGCTCCTTTCCGAGTGTTCCAACTGCGTAGAGTTTCCCATCTTCGTATGAGAGAACTATAGTGAGAAGGGGATACTCAGCGGGTCCGTCAATCACAACTCCTCCCTTCTCGGGGTCAAATACCGAAAGGTGGGCACAGCACTGAATTATGTTTCCTCTCTTTACAACGCCTGATTTTTTATCGGAAGGATAGTAGTTTATAAAAGAGTAGTCAGGAGTCGGATAGCTCAACTGATGGGGACAGATAGCACAGAAGGCTACTATGCTTTTCTGGGGTCCCACTCCTCCGGGCCAGAGGTATTTAGAACCGTCGGAAAGCTTGACTTCAACCGGTTTAACTTCCTTTCCCAAGTTTATTAAAAAAGCGGGTGTGGAAACGTAAGGATAGAAAAATAAATACTGCTTTCCTACTTTTATGTCCTCAGGCTTTATGGGATTTCCGTCCTTATTGAGCAGTATAGCTTTCTTATACTTCTTAAACTCGTTACTTTGGGAAGCGAAGCTTTCCTTTAAAAGTGCAGGTGATAAAAGGGTAAGGGAAGCGAAAGAGCCGCAAACCTTGAGAAACTCTCTCCTTTCCATAAGCTTACCTCACGTGAACATATCTCTGTATAGGGCTTTAGCCCATTCAAAGGTTGCTAGTGCAAGCTTTGTAGATCTTTCGTTTACAACGTTAACTTTTCTCTTGACAGGCATTCTCTTTTGTTTGTCAATGTCGTAAAGGACGTTTATGACTATAGCCTCTTGCGGGTCTCCATTAACCATTGAGTAACAAGTGTTGGTGGGAGCCTTTACGTATTCAAGGGGGTCTTTTCCTTCAATCATCGCTTTTATTGCCTTGACGAGCATGAACTTGGTCTGATTGTGAGCCATGTCTCCGCTCTTGGGAAAGCCCTTCACGGAGTTTGCATCTCCCGCAACGAAGACTCTTGGATCTACCTTTGATTGAAGTGTTACAGGGTCAACGTCACACCACCCGGTCTTGGGGTTGACAAGTCCGGCTTCCCAGGCAAGGTCCGCAGCCTGATGGGGAGGATTGAGGTTTGCATCGTCAAACTTAAAGTCTCCGGCAGTAGTCTTTATAACCTTCTTGACTGGGTCAACTTCCTTTATCTTTGCATTCGGAACGTATTCTACGATGTCAAGGTAAAGCTGCTCGTAAGCCATCCTAAAGCCGGGTCCCTTTGGCTTTATCTCAGGCTTGGGGTCAAGTATTATGAGCCTTCCTTTGACTTCGTTCTGTCTGAAGACGTGGGCAATCATTGCAGCTCTCTCGTAGGGTGCGGGAGGACATCTGTGGGGAGGCGGTGGAACTACGAGAACGAAAGTTCCCTCTTCAAAGTTGTCCACCTTCTTTTTGAGTCTCAGATGTTCAGAGCCGGGTATAAATGCAGAGGGATAGTGGGTTTGTGTATACCTCGCCATATCCTTATCTCCGTGGAACCAGGCGTCGTAGTTATACCTGATTCCGGGAGCGAGGATAAGATAGTCGTAATCTACGTAGCCTTGGTCGGTATAAACCTTCCTTTTATCCCTATCTATTCCCGTAACGGTTGCGTTTATAAAGGTGTACCCGTATTTAGCGGCGGGTGTTAAGAAGTCGTGTATGAGAAACTCAAAGTCAACAAGTCCGCCGAGCCATACGTTGCTTATAGGACAGGACATAAACATCTTCCTCTGCTCTATAAGAACTACGTCAACACCGGGAATTTCTTTTTTGAGATATTTTGCCGCAGTAACTCCCGCCCATCCTCCGCCGACTATGACTACTCTTTTCCCTTTAGAAGGGGGAAGGATTCTGTCAGCAGTTTTGGTTGCATACGTAATACTTGGCAGGGACATTGCACTTATAGCAAGACCAAACCCTGCAAGTTTAAAAATTTCACGTCTGTTTAAAGACATAGCAAATAACCTCCTCCACAGTTTCTGCTTTAACATGTTTTGCAAACATTGTACCAGATTAAGTTCCTTGAAAAGCAATAGAAATACATTGGGAGAGGATGACAAAATTGACACTCCCTTGTGTCAATTCTGACACTAAAAACTCGTAAGGGAGTTCCTATATTCATTTCTTGGGAATGGAAGACTTTAAAATCTTTGACAACCTGAATGAGCAGGTCGTTATTATAGATAAAGACTTTCGTATCCTTTACGCAAATGAAGCTTACATAAGGGAAAATGGCTACAGAAGTAAGAAGGAGGTGATAGGACAGCCCTGCTACAGGATTTCCCACAAAAGGGAGTCTCCCTGTGAGGGGGAGTGTCATCCTTGTCCCTTAAAGGAGATAGAGAAAACTGGCGGAGCGGTAAACGTCGTTCACACGCACTACACTCACGACAACAAAGAAACACCGGTAGAGATTTGCGCCTTTCCTATGAATGACGGAAAGATTCTCCAGATAATAAAAAACATCAGAAACAATGAGGAGAAGTTTTACCTGTTCAGTCTCTCTCAAAAGCTCAGCTCTATAGGTTTTCTCGCTCTCGGGATAGCCCACCAGATTAACACTCCGCTTTCTGCTATAGCACTGGCAACTGAGGAGCTCGCAAAAAAGGTGGGGGAGACGGACGAAATACAGATTATCAGAAACTCCGTGAAGACCTGCCAGGATATAGTAAACAAGCTCTTACTTTTCTCCAACAAAAAATCCCGGGAGGACCTCATAGACCTTGAGAGGGCGGTAAAAGATGTTATAGACCTTGTAAAAGTTTACGCAAAAGAGAAGGGAGTTAGGCTGAAAACTAAAACCGAGAAGACTTACATTCTGGGAAACGAGGCGGATATAAGACACTTGATTCTAAACCTTGTAATAAATGCGATACAGGTGTCGGATGAAGGAAAGGAGGTTTTTATTGAACTGAAGACCGAAGGTGATAAAGTTAAGCTTTCTGTAAAGGACCAAGGGGAAGGAATACCTCCCCACGAGATTGACAAGATTTTCATTCCTTTCTACACGGGAAGTAACAAGCGGGAAGGAACGGGACTGGGACTTGCTATAGTGAACGAAATTGTGAAAAGCTACAACGGAGAAATTAAAGTCCAGAGTGAGTTAAAGAAGGGTAGTGTTTTTGAAGTTTACCTTCCTCTCCCTTAGGTTTTTTAACTTCCTGAAAACGGTCCTCCTGCTACATCCGAGGATTTGAGCTATTGCATCAACATCACCGTTGAATTTTTTGTAAAGGAATTCTAAATACATAAGCTCAAGCTCCTCCAAGGAGGGGAGCTTGTTCATCATGTTTTCTATACAGCTGACGTTTTTCTTCTTCAGACATATCGCTTCGTCTACGTATTCGGAAGTTGAAAGTATCGCCGCCCTCTCAATTATGTTCTTGAGTTCCCTGACGTTTCCCTCCCAGGAGTAGTTTATTAACTCGTTTAGTGCTTGCCGGGAAATCTTCTTTCCGAATTTCTTTAAGAAGAACTCTACGAGGAGAGGAATATCCTCCTTCCTTTCCCTCAGGGAAGGAATCTCAAGCTCTACCGCATTTATGCGGTAATAGAGGTCCTCCCTGAACTTTCCTTCTGCAATTAGTTGTTCAAGGTTTTTGTTGGTTGCACTGATTATTCTGACGTCAACCTCAACGTCCTTTAGTCCTCCTACTCTCCTGAACCTTTTGGTTTCAACGAATCTGAGGAGTTTTGACTGGACGCTTACGGGCATATCACCTATTTCGTCCAGGAAGAGCGTTCCCTTGTTTGCAAGCTCTACGAGACCTATCTTCCTCTGCGTGGCTCCCGTGAATGCTCCCTTCTCGTATCCAAAGAGCTCGCTCTCAAATAGGTGCTCCGGTATGGTGGTGCAGTCAACCACCACGAAGGGCTTGTCCTTCCTGTCGGAAACGCTATGAATGAATCGAGCAAGAACCTCTTTCCCCACTCCAGTTTCTCCCCTAATCAGCACGGGCAAATCTGTAGGAGCTACACGCTTAGCTGTTTCCAAAACCTCTTTAAATTTGGGGCTTCTCGTTTCTAAAAAGTAATCCTCTTCCTTTTTAAAGAGGAAACTCTTGAGGGCTTTGTTCTCTTCCTCTAACTTTTTCTCTTTCAGAGCTTTCTCTATGCTTACCTCAAGGAGGTCAAAGTTAAAGGGCTTCTGAATAAAGTCGTAAGCTCCGTATTTTACGGCGGTTATCGCTGTCCTTATGTCTCCGTATCCTGTGATTATGATGAATTTGGGCTCGGTTTTTGAGAACTCCTTAACTATCTCCAGTCCGTCCATGTCGGGAAGTTTTATGTCAAGGAGAACAATGTCGTAGCATTTTTCCTTGAGTTTTCTAATAGCCTCCTCCCCTTCGGAGGCTTCGTCAACAATGTATTTTTTCTCCTCTAACTTCCTTTTTATTAGATACCTAAGGTTTTTGTCGTCTTCTACGAGCAAAATACAGCTCATATTCTCCGTTTCTAATCATAGCTATAATAAAAAGCTGATGAAATTAATTCTCTTTATAAGCCTAATAAGTATGTTTTTAAGCTCCTGTGCCTTTATGGTCGGAGCCGCCGCAGGAGGAGCCGCAGGTTACTACCTCGGGAAAGAAGGCTACAAAGTAAAGGTTGAGAAGGAGAAGAAGTGATGCTTTTTCTTATCTTCCTCATCTCTCTCACACTGGTATTCGGAGGTGGAAAGGTGAAGGAATACACCTTAGAAAATGGTGTAAAGCTAATACTGAAAGAGACTAAAGGAAGGGGAATAGTCTCGGGAGTGGTTTTTTTCAAAGGAGGACTCCACGGGGAGGGAAAGAAGGGAGAAACTCACTTGCTTTTCACGATGCTCCTAAAAGGAACAAAAAACTATCCCACAAGCTCCGACTTATCCTACCCCTTTGAAAAGTATGGGGGATACGTTTACTCCTCAAGTGGTGATGACTTTTCGGAGATAGGATTCTCCACTAAGGTTGAGGGATTAAAAGAAGGACTGGAAGTTATAAAAGATATCCTTACCGCTCCACTATTTAGAGAAGAAGATCTTAAAAGGGAGAAGGAGAACCAGATAGTTGCTCTCAAATCCAAGCTTGAGAGAGGTATGTCCTACGCTTACGAGGAGCTCAGAAAACTTACCTACAAGGGCACCGCTTACGAGACCTCGTCCCTCGGAAGGGAAGAAGACGTTGAAAAGATAACTCCAGAAGACCTCCGAAGGAGGTATGCGGAGATAAAGAAAGGAAAGAACGTAGTGGTAGCCTTGGTGGGTGACTTCAAGGTGGAGGAGGTAAAGCCCCTTTTGGAGGAGACCTTCTCGGTTATTCCCGAAGGGGAGTATAAAATTGGGGGAAAGGACACCTTTATAGAAAAGGACGAGGTTCGCAGGGTAAAGAGGGAAGGCTCCCAGGCTACGATACTTTGTGCCTTCAACGCTCCACCGAAGGATTCTAAGGATTACTATGCCTTTAAGGTTTTCAACAGCATCTTAGGGGAAGGGATGACCTCAAAGCTCTTCAGAGTCTTGAGGGAACAGAAGGGATACGCCTACGCTACTTACTCTTTCTATCCGACGAGGTATCACTCTCCAAGACTATTTGCCTACATCGGCACCTCTCCCGAGAAGAAGGAGCACGCCCTTGAGGATTTAATAAAGGTCGTTAGCGATAAAAACATCACCGAGGAGGAGCTAAAGCTCGCAAAGAGTAAGATTATCGGAGACTTTCTATTAGACCATCAAACGAGGCTCAGACAAGCATGGTATTTAGGCTTCTTTGAGGTAATGGGACTCGGCTGGAAGGCGGACGAGGAGTATCCCAAAAGGATAGAAAAGGTAAGCCTTGAGGAAGTTAAGAAAGCAGTAGAAAAGTATATCAATTACCACCACTGCGTGGTGGTGGAGCCTTAAAGAGTTCTCTTTATCTTCCTGATAGCCTTTCCTATATCCGCACGGGTGATTATGCCGATTATTATCCTGCTCTCGTAGGACATAACTACGGGAATCCTCCCCACACCTTGGGTGGATATGATTCTTAGAGCTTCAGATAGAGGCTCTTCGGGAGTTAAGGTGATTACATTATCACTCATAACCTCTCTGACCTTTTTATACCTTCTCGCTTCCGGAGGAACCTTCGCTATGTCGCTTTTCGTGATAATTCCTACCACTCTCTTTCCGTTGGTTACCGGCAGTCCTCCTATCAATCTTTCCGTTAAAAGCCTTTGAGCTTCTTCCAAGCTCGCCTCGGGATGAACCGTTACGGGGTTGGGAGTCATGAACTCCTTCACTTTAAACTTTTCCAAAAGGAAGAGTCCGCACTCGTCCTGGTGGGCGGGGGAGTCCAACCTTGTGTTGACCTGACTGGGGAATATACTCTTTTCTCCGCTTAAGAAATAACTGATAAATACCGTTATCATCGCAGGAACAAGGAGCTCGTATCCTCCCGTCATTTCCGCTATCAGTATTATCGTTGAAAGGGGAGCTTTAGCCGCTCCCGCAAAGAGGGAGACCATTCCAACTATAGTAAAAGACTGGACGTTTAGGGACAGCCCGTAATGCTGATTTAAGAAAAGGCTGTAAGCCGCACCTAACAATCCCCCAATCATCACCGAAGGTCCGAAAACTCCTCCGGACATTCCGGAGCCCAAAGTGAAGGAAACGCCGAGAATAACTCCGAGAGCTCCGAGGGCTATCTGGGTATAATCGGTAATCTTCCCGTCCATTATGAGCTGAAGCCATCCGTAGCCGTTTCCTATCGCGTAGGGGACAAATACTCCTATCAAGCCCGCCACGAATCCCCCGATTGCGGATTTTACGTAGAGGGGATATCTTAGGTTTTTGAAAAAATTACCTACGGTATAGTAAATAAAGAGATAGATACGAACTACGAGGGCGGTAAGCAGACCGAGACCTATGTAGGCAATAATCGTGGAGAGATGTTCCTCCTTAAAGGGGGGAATCTCCGTATGAAATATAGGTTGGAATCCGAAGTGCATTCCGAAAATGCTGTAAGCTACTGAGGAGGCGACAAATCCGGGAATTATGTATTCAATAACGAAATCCCTTTTGAAGAAGACTTCCGCGCTTATTATAGCTCCTGCAAAAGGAGCTTTAAAAATAGCCGCAATTCCCGCTCCGAGACCTATTGCGAGAGCTTCCCTACGTCTTTTTTCATCCAGCTTGAGAATTTCACCTATGGTGCTTCCTAAAGATGCACCGATTAATGCTATAGGACCTTCCCTTCCTGAAGTTCCTCCGGCACCAATCGTAATCGCGGAGGTAATGAGCTTAACTATGGCGTCTTTGAAGGAGAGTCTCTCCTCCGAGTGGTAAGCTTTTATCGCTGCGTCCGTTCCCACTCCCGCGGATTCTGGGGAGAACTTGTAGGCAAGCCAACCGACGAGAAATCCAGCAAAAGCCACAACGAAAGGCAGAAGGTAAGGACGCTCAGGTCTTGGAGTAAATAAATCCGTTTCCCTTTCCCCTGCGGGGAGTGGAGGATAATATCCCACAATAGTTTTTAAAAAAAAGGTTGTGAAAATCTCTATTCCGTAAACGAAGAGGATAGCGAAGAGACCGGTGATAACGCCTATGAGAGTGGGAATAACAACGTAGTGCTTAAAGGCGTCTCGGGGCATTATAAATTAACATTTTACTACAAGGTTAGTTCTTACTTACAAAGTTACACATTCTGCAGGGCTTTTTTCCTGTATTTATCCCACTCTTCGGGAAACTTTTCCATGGTCTGCCTTATCAGTCTCCCCGCAACCGCCCCGAGTCCGCATATAGAAGTGGGCTGTATATTCCTGTTTACGTATTTAAAACCTTCCCATACGCGCTCGTCCGCCTCGCCTTTGTAAATCTTCCTAAGGAGGTAAGCCTGTTCGTGACAGCCCACTCTGCAGGGTGTGCATTGACCGCAGGTCTCGTGCTCGTAGAACTCGGCAATTTTCAGAGCGGCTTCAACTATGTCGTCGTCCTCCGTGAGAACTATAACCGTTCCCGTTCCCCCGAATCCCAGGGGAGAGTAGTCCATGGGAATGTCCAGCTCATCTCTGGAGAAGCAGTCTAAAGCTCCCGAAAATACCGCTTTCACCTTCTTATTTCCGATAGTTCCACCGGCGTATTTAAAGATAACCTCACGAAGAGTGGTGTTCATAGGAAGCTCGTAAACTCCGGGCTTTTTAACTCTTCCGCTGACGGGAAAGAGCTTGGGGCCCGCGTAGTCGCTTGGTCCTATGTATCTATACTCTTCCCATCCCATAGAAATGATGAAGGGAATGTTCGCTATGGTCTCCACATTGTTAACTACCGTAGGTCTTCCCCAAAGTCCGTATTGAACGGGGTAAGGAGGTTTTAGTCTGGGGTGGCCTCTCTTTCCTTCCAAGCTCTCTATGAGTGCGGTTTCCTCACCGCAAATGTAAGCTCCAGCTCCCCTCGCCACGTAAATTTCTAAGTCAAATCCGGAGCCGAGGATGTTCTTCCCTAAAAATCCCTTCTTCTTTGCCTCTTCTATCGCATCGCGAAGAATGTAATATCCTGCGGGATACTCCCCTCTAATGTAGATGTAAGCCTCGTTTGCACCTATGGCGTAAGATGAAATGATTATTCCCTCTATCAGGAGGTGCGGGTCCCTTTCTATGATTATTCTGTCTTTGAAAGTTCCCGGCTCGCTCTCGTCGGCGTTGCATATGAAGTATCTGGGTGCCGGGTTTTGAACGGCAAACTTCCACTTCTTACCTGTAGGGAATCCCGCTCCTCCTCTACCTCTCAGTGTGCTTTTGTCAACCCAGTCTATTATTTCCTCGGGGGACATGTTGAGAGCTTTCTCGAGTGCCTGATATCCCCCATCTTTGAGGTATTCATCAATCCAGTGGGTTCTGGGCTTTTTAGCCCTCTTTAAGAGCATATTTAAAGTTGTTTCTG
>WFPV01000075.1 GCA_015487405.1 Aquifex sp.
GCGCGGGGGGACTTGAACCCCCGACCTCCGGCGTGTCGGGCCGGCGCTCTCCCAGCTGAGCTACGCGCCTTCAGAAATAAATATTATAAAGTGAAATCCCTTCCCAAGTAAGTTTCTCTCACCTTTTCTATCCGAACCACTTCCTCCGGCCTCCCGTGTGCGAGAACCTTTCCCTCGGAAATTATGTAAACTCTATCCACCATTCTAATGGTTTCCCTAACGTTGTGGTCCGTGATGAGAATTCCTATCCCCTCTTCCTTCAATCCTTTAACAATTTCCCTGATTTCCGAAACGATTATAGGGTCAAGCCCAGCAAAGGGCTCATCAAGGAGAAGATACTTAGGATTGGTAATTAGAGAACGTGCTATCTCCAACCTTCTTTTCTGCCCCCCTGAAAGTGTTGACGCCTTTTGGTCTTTTAACCTTAAGAGACCAAAATCCTCCAGAAGAGCTTCAGCCTTTGCGACAGCCTCTGCTTTGCTATCGGTAAAAAACTCTAAGAAAATTAGAAGATTTTCAATGACAGTTAGTTCCTCAAATAGAGAATGCTCCTGTGGTAAAAAAGCTATTCCCTTCTCCGCACGTTTAAATGGGGGTAGGTGAGTTATATCCTCACCATCTACGCTTATCTTCCCATCGTCAACCTTTATAAATCCGATAATGGAGTTAAAAAGTGTGGTCTTTCCCGCACCGTTTGGACCAAGCAAGCCCACTATCTCTCCCTTGTTCACGCTCAGGGAAACGCCTTTCAAGACCTCCTTCCCTTTAAAGCTCTTTTTTACCTCTTTCGCTTCAAGCATTTAGGATATTAATTATGCTCCAAAATCCCCTCTTCATACACGGCTGGGCGTTTTCCTCTAAGATTTTCAAGGATTTTCGCGGAATTAAATATGATCTTCCCGGACACGGAAAAAACAAAAAACCCTTTAAGGGATTTGAAGAAGTTCTTAAAGAGCTTGCACTAATAACGGGCAAAAACCACGACGTTGTGGGCTGGTCGCTTGGGGGAAGTGTTGCACTTCTCTTTGCTCTTAAGTTTCCTCAAAAGGTGAACAGACTCTTCCTGATAGGCACAACTTCCCACTTTGCGGGAGCTTGGGAAGAGAAGAACATAAAGGCTATGAAGCTTCTTATAAAAAAGAAAGGAATCGAAGTATTCAGAGAACTCGCCTACGGCGAGTTTGAAGGTTTTTTTGACGAAAAGAGCGGGTTTGAGCTTCTTGATGAATACGTAAAGCTTAACTTATTCCCGTTTCTTTCAAAAATTGATAAAAAGGTTTACATAATCCACGGAAGTGAGGATAAAATAGTTCCTCCTTCGGAAGCATACAGGCTTTACAAGGCTCTGAAGAAGGCTAAGTTAATAATCCTCGGAGGAGGTCACTTCCCTATTAGGAATGAAGAAGAGCTTAAGACTGCAATTCTCAAGAGCGGTTAAAACTTACGAAAAATGGGCTATCCCTCAAAGGGAGAGTGCTGGGATGCTCGTAAAACTTGTAAAGCCCTATGGAAGAGTTTTAGACCTCGGATGTGGAACCGGCTTTGTTTCCCAGCTTTTAAACAATTGCAAAGTTGTAGGACTTGATATATCGGCAGGAATGGTAAAAGCTTATAGGGAGCGCTTTGGAAGAGGTGTTGTAGGAAACGCGGAGGAACTCCCGTTTAAGGATGGGAGCTTCGATTTTGTGCTGAGCAACTTTTCCCTCCACTGGACTGATTGGAAAAGAAGTATAGTTGAAGCCCTAAGGGTTTCAAAAGTAGGGGTAGGTATTGCAATTCCCGTGGAAGGTAGTGTTAGTTTCTCTAACTTTCCTTTTCCAAAAGCGGAAGAAATCTTAGAAACTTTTAAACCGGAAGCATTTGAAGTTAAAGAAATAAGTATACCTTTTAAGGGTTTTGACCTAATTAGGTTTTTCCACTACACAGGAACTGCTAATTATAGGGAAAAGAAGAAGTTAATACCCCCGGGAAAGCTAAGTAAGTTGGCGAAAAACCTCAAGAAAGAAAAGTTTATAGTTTTATTTCTCTATATAAAGAAAGACCGCCCGGAGGGTGGTATCTAAAAATAACAACTTAAAGAAGTTCTTTCAGTTTGTTTATAACTTCGTCGTAATTGGATTCTTGAGTAATTTCGGGAACAAGCTGTTTATAAGCTATTTTCCTTCTTTGTCCTACTGTGAACTACCCCCATCAAAGATGCGAGACTTCGGGTGGGTTTACATCCTCTTTTGGGGTACCTTACCACCACAGGCAGGTTCACATCCCCCCTACTCCTACCTATACCCCCATACAGGGGTATAGCGAAGCTACTCCCTTTCAGCTTAAAAAATACCCTTAACCTCTTTGGCTTCAATACCCC
>WFPV01000076.1 GCA_015487405.1 Aquifex sp.
GTCCCTCACGTATCTTTTTAATCTGACGTCACTGACGAGTGCTCTCTCCTTGAGATAATCCATCCTGGGTCTGTTTTCGTTGTCGGGGTCTCCGTTGGGATTACACTCCTTGCAGTCGTAAAGGAATAAAATTTCACTGTTGAGAACCTTCTCCTGCATGTTGAACCTCCTTTCTCTTTATATTCAACGCTGTTTTGTAAGCGTATCCTGACAAAATGAAATAAACGTTTTCGTAAGGCTTTAAAGTCCAGTTTTTACGATTCTTGTCAAAAAGGTGCTTCGCGGTTTCGTAGATGAGTTCCTCTTCGGGGTATAGGAGCTTTTCGTGCTTTAGTTTTTCGTGGACTTCGTTAAAGAGTATCTCAAGCCTTTCAATAGGCATTCCTTGATAGTTAATCTTGTTGAGTATGGGTTTGCTTCCGTATCTTACCTGCTTACTTCCTATATCCCCTATCAGTGTTCCCAGTAAAAATAGAGCGGTTTCTTGCTCGTTAAAGCCGACTTCATCAATGTAGCTCCTCAGTTCTTCAGGGACATTATCTAAACACATCTCTTCCCTCCTTGTATCTAAAAGGGAAAGCTCCCTCAGCAAGATTAAAAACTGATGGGTTTTTAAGAGGTATTGCCTCATATCTTTGTCTCTGTCCCCTTGTCTTGCCAGCTCTTTAATACCGAAATAACTTGTGTTTGAAAAGAACCTTGCCACAGCTCCGAGCCAGAACTCCCTTATTAGAAACTCTTTCTCTAAGGGAATTCCTTCAAGAATTGCTGAGAAAATTTCAGCTATTTTGGGTTTATCTATAATTTTTCTATCGGATTTTGAGTATCTTAAAGGGATGAGTGTATAGATCTCCCTATATCCCGCTAAAGGCTCTAAGCCTTTGTCTAAAACTTTCAATTTATATTCCCTAAATTTTTCCCTGAGTTCGTCTATTCTACTGCTCGGCAGGTCTTTTACGATGGAGTAAATCTTAAATTGAGCGTTATTTTGTTCATAAAAAATGTAGTTCAGTAAAAAGTTTTTTAAGTAGCCGTATTTCTTGTATCTGTTTAGCTTTTCCTTAAGTATCCTTTCATCTATTAAGCTAAAAGGATTGTAAATATCCTTAATCAGTTCCGACCATTCTTTTACTTTTTCTTGGATGAAGGGTATTTTCCCTACGAACTCGGGAATGAGGAGGACATCAATAATACCGCCTATATTAAACTTCAGGTTGTTCAGGATAAATTTCTCTCCTGCAAAGATTGATATGTAGCAATCAACACATAACGCAAAGTTTCCCGACCAGTCGTCCGAGAGCTTTTGGGAGAATCCCACCTTGTCGTTTATGAAGAACTTTACGGGAAAACGAGCAAAGTCGTCCAAATACTCCTCTTTCTCTTGTCCGCACATGTAGCAGACGATATTTCCCTTCTTTTTCTTCTCATCAATAATCTTTCTCTTTATAAGCTCGTCGTAAAAGTCGTAATCAACTACGTTCTTACCGTTTATTCGTATTGTCCAGAAGACTACGTCTTCATTTTTACTGAGGAACGTTCTAAGCTTTTGTTTAAAGTCTTTTTCGCTATTAATGTTGTCAACTTCCGCTCCGTTAATAACCTTTATTTTTGAAAAGTCTAAGATTTCTTCCGGATAAAAAACTTCTTTTACTTTTTGTAAAGTTTCTAAAAACTCCCTTATCTCTTGAGTTTCTTGAAGCTTTTTAAGTTCGTCTTCTATGGAAAGCCAGCAGGAGTATTTTTTACCTTTTTCACAGGAAAGCCTTAGATAATCAGGTTTTCTACTATCTTTAACTTTTGTAAATGTGCAGAAAAATTGATTTTGAGTGCTGGTAAGACCAAGCTTTATATATTTAAACCTATCCTCATCTCCAGGTTCATACTCCTTGCGGGTATCTATTTCTATTCTTTCCTCATCTAAGTTGAAGTTTATAATTCCCACTTTGTAGGTTATACCTTCTTTGAGTTCGGGAATATCCGAAGCTATCTCAGAAATTTTCCTTCCCTGCTTAACGATGCTTCCTATTTGGTAGATTCCTTCTATCACCTTCTCCTCCCTTTATCTTTAAAACGGAAGTTTTCCTCAAATCCTGACTCCCCCTTAAAATAAATTTAGGCGTGATTGTAAAGATTAGACTGAAAAGCGAAAAAATTTTAGAACTTCCGAAAAGCTATAACCACATACTGCAAGCTTTCTTTTACAAAAATATGGACAGACAGCTCGCCACCTTCCTCCACGATATCGGTTATCCCTACGGAAAGAGAAGGTTTAAGCTCTTTACCTTCTCAAAGATTATCGGAAAGTTAAGGGAAAAGAGGGAGGGAAAGGTGTTTTTCGAGCCGGATATAACGCTATACTTTGCATCTCCGCTTTTTGACATTGTTTCTTCTCATGTAAAGACACTCCTAATGAGCGGAGAGCTCCGACTGGGAAAAAACAAGGTGGAGGTTGCAACTATAGAGTCTGTTATACCGAAGGTAAGTGAAAATGTAATAGTAAGATGTCTTTCTCCTATAACGGTTTACAAAACTCCAGAAGGAGAAAAGAGATTTCACTACCTGACTCCTTTTGAAGAGGAGTTTTATGAGATTTTAAAGAAGAACCTTTTAAAGAAATACGAGCTCGTTTACGGAAAGCCTTACGAAGGGGAGCTGGAAATTGAACCGGTAAAGGTGCAGGAGAAATATAAAAAGAAAGTTGTCTTTAAAGGAACACTCATAGAGGCTTGGGAGGGTTATTACAGAATAAAAGGAA
>WFPV01000077.1 GCA_015487405.1 Aquifex sp.
ATCATAGTCATTCCCATCATTGACCGAATCGTTAGGGTTTCCCTGAGAACCGTAACCTTGGACGTTCCCACTCAAGACGTAATTACTAAAGATAACGTCACCGTTCAAGTGGACGCTGTCGTTTATTTCAGAGTGGTTGACCCAGTAAAGGCGATAGTGGAGGTTGAGGATTACTTCTACGCAACCTCCCAGATAGCCCAAACTACCCTAAGGAGTGTATGCGGTGAAGCGGAGCTGGACGAGCTTCTCTCCCAGAGGGAAAAAATAAACATGAAACTCCAGGAGATAATAGACAGGCAGACAGACCCCTGGGGAGTTAAAGTAATAGCGGTGGAGCTAAAGAAGATAGACCTTCCCGAAGAGCTCAGGAAAGCCATAGCGAGACAGGCGGAAGCTGAGAGGGAAAGAAGGGCAAAGATTATAAGTGCCGAGGCGGAATACCAAGCCGCTCAGAAACTCTTAGAAGCTGCGAAAATCCTCGCTCAAGAGCCTATAGCTATCCAGCTCAGATACTTAGAAACGCTCCACACCATAGGTCTTCACAATGCAAAGACAGTTATATTCCCCTTCCCGATGGAGTTCTTGGAAATTATGAAGAGTCAGAAGTCCTGATTGCAGAAAGTTATTTATAACACGATATTAAAATCGTATGGAGAAAACTCTCTATTTGTGCGAGAAGTGTAAGGACACGGGATTCGTAAAAACCGAAGAGGGAAAAGTAAAACTCTGCGAGTGCAGATTTAGAGAGAGGGACATAAATAAACTTCTCAGAATTCCCAAAAGATTTTGGAACGCCTCCTTTTCCAATTACATTCCTGAGACTCCCTCCCAGTCCACAGCCTTGTTGAAAGCAAAACAGTTCGTTTACACCTTCAATCCCGAAGAGGGTAGAGGGATAACTTTTGTTGGAAATCCGGGTGTCGGGAAGACTCACCTTGCGGTGGCTATTTTAAAAGAGATTTACAACCTCAAAAAAGTAAGGGGAATCTTCTTTGATACGAAGGACCTTATTTACAGGATAAAGATTCTTATGGATGAGAGAAAGGATTTAAAGCTCATAAACTACATCGTCAATCATCCCTTGCTCGTCCTTGACGACCTTGGCTCTGAAAGACTCAGCGAGTGGCAGAGGGAACTTCTTTCCTACATAATCACTCAGAGATACAACAATATGAAGAGCACGATAATAACCACAAACTTCAAGCTGGAGGAGAAACTCAACGGAAAATTAGGACAGGACCTCAGTTCAAGACTGGGAGAAAATATAGTCTCCAAGATGTTTGAGATGAACGAGATAGTCACCATTCTCGGAAAAGACAGAAGAAAGAATCCCGCAAAGGGATAATTATCCCCACCTTAGCTTTGAGCGGAGTATCTGAAAGAAGCTGAGTTTGGGATGTTCGTAAACGAGACATTTATACTTAGATTTCTTAACTATAACCTCGTCGTTGTTCTTTAAAAGCTTCCCTACCTGCCCGTCAAGGGTGAGGTAAGCCTCTTCGTTCTTTGTGAGGACTTGAAACTTTACCGTAAACTCCGGCGGGAGGACGAGCGGTCTGTTGGACAGTGTGTGAGGGCATATAGGAACAAAAATGAAACTCTCCGAGTAAGGGTATACTATGGGTCCACCGGCCGACAGTGCGTAAGCGGTAGAGCCGGTGGGCGTTGCGAGGATAACTCCGTCCCCGAATACTTCCACTATCTCCTCATCATTCGCAAATACCTTTAAGTTGATAATCCTTGATATGTTTGTTTTTGATACGACTGCGTCGTTTAAATAATTCCCCAGGTAAAGGAGCTTATTCTTTCTCCTCAGATAAACGTCTATCATCATACGCTCCCTGAGTTTTCCTTCACCGCCGAGTATTGAGGGAAGAACTTCCTTTACTTCTTCTTTCCTTATCTCCGTAAGAAAGCCGAACCTCCCTACGTTTACGCCAACGAGCGGAACGCCGAAACGCGAAGCGAGCCTCGCCGCACTCAGGAACGTTCCGTCCCCTCCCACCACTATGATAAGGTCAAAGTTCCTGATGTTGAGCTTTCTCGCAAAGTTTTTCTTATTTACTACCTTCTTACTCTCTACACCGAAGGTATCTAAAACTTCTTCTATATCCTTTATTAATTCTTTGACCTTCGGTGAGTCTTTGAGAAAGAGCAGAACTCTCTTCACAGGAGCTCGTCTATCAGTTCGCATATCACGTGTCCAAGGGTTATGTGGCATTCCTGGATTCTGGGAGTTTCGTAAGAGGGAACTATGAAGCTGTAGTGAGCTACCTCAGCTATCTTTCCCCCATTTCTTCCTGTGAAGGCTATAGTCGTAGCGCCAAGGTCGTGAGCCTTCTTAATTCCCCTTATTACGTTCTCGGAGTTTCCCGAGGTCGTTATCCCTATGGCTACATCACCTGGCATACAAAGAGCTTCTACTTGCCTTTCAAAGATGTGTTCAAACCCGTAATCGTTTCCCACCGCAGTAAGTATGGAGGTGTCAGTTGTTAAGGCTATGGCGGGAAGTGCTCTCCTTTCTTTTTTGAACCTTCCCACTATCTCCGCCGCTATGTGCTGGGCGTCCGCCGCACTTCCCCCGTTTCCAAAGAGCAGGACCTTGTTTCCGTCCTTTAGGGCTGTGGCTATTATTTGAGCCACTTCCACTATTCTCTCGGCGTAAAGCTCTAAAAAGGCAAGCTTTACCTCTGCACTCTCTCTAAAGGATTTCTTTACTTTTTCCAGCATTTTTTATTTATTTTAAATTCATGGAGTTCTCCGCCTTCTGGGAAGAATACAGGGAAACATTCAGAGAAAGATTCCTGCGATTTTCAAAACCTTACCTCAAGGACGAAGGGCTCGTTGAGAAGCTTGAAGAGGTAATATACGAAGCCTTTACAAAGGGGTTATCCAAAAACTTTTTCTACTACCTTGCCGTGGACTTTGCAAAGAGGAGTGAGAATATAAAAACTCCGCTCTTAAAGACTCTTTTAGAGACGCTGAAGGACTTTATAGAGTTTGCCTTGAAAGGGGAAAGCCTTCCAAAGGAAACGATAAAAGAGATTAATAGGATACTTTCTCACGTAGAGGAGATTTCCGAAATTATTGATAAAGCTTATCAGGATTACTACGAGAGTTTAAAGGAAAAGATTAAAGAGGAGGAAATCGAAAGGAGGAAATTCTTATTAAAGGAGGCTCAGCTCGTAGCTTTAAAGAGAGAGCCTTTAACCTTAATCTTCTCTTACAAGGAGCTCCCCATATACTGTAAGGGAATAGCAAAGTCCGTAGAGGAAGATATCGTTCTCATTGAGTTTGAAGGTAAGTGTTTAATGGAGCCTCTACTGAAGGTAGGGGAGACGCTCTACGCAAAGGCTAAGGATTTGTCCGACGCGGTGAAGATGGAGGTTCTTTCCTTAGAAGAGAATGGATTTCAGGCTCGCCTCATAGGATACGAGGAAGTCTTCTTAGAGAAGAGACAGCACGTAAGGGTAGTTCCTGAAAGTTCTATTCCCATCTATATCTCCCCCAAGGGGAAGGAGCTAATCGGTGAAATGCTTGATATATCCCTTGGAGGAGTAGGAGTATTCCTGAAGGAAAAGGCTCTAAGCAAGGGAGATGTGGCTGAGCTTAGGTTTACACTCAAGGGGAATGAAATTAGAGTTAAGGCGGAGCGCAGATACACGATGGACTTCAGAGACGGAATAAGAGTGGGTTTTATGTTCCTTGAGCTTGACAAGCGGTCAGAGCAGATAATAGGGGAATACGTGATGCAGAGACAGCTTGAGATACTGAAGGAGTTAAAAGCCTTAACAGGAACTTAATCGTAAAGGATATATTTTTAAATTTACTATGAAATTATTTAACGAGCTTGAAGCTACTAAGGAAGCTGTAATAAAGATGGCAAAGCTCGTTCAGAGGGCTATAGAAAAAGCCACCAAAGCCCTAAACGAGCAAGACATAGAGCTCGCGGAG
>WFPV01000078.1 GCA_015487405.1 Aquifex sp.
TGGGAAGTCTTGACATGTCCTCCGCAGGTCCAGGTGCTACCTTGGGCACTTTGTAGTATTCGGGGAAGAACTCCTTTAGGGTTTCGTTGGGAATGGGTCTCTGGGCGCTCGTTCTCTTTTGTATGGTTTGGGGCTTTGGCTTTATAGAAAGGAGCTTTTCGCTGTCTTTTACGTAGAGGTCAAGCTCTACCTGAAACTCTCCGTGGTAAGCCTTTTCCTCCTCCTCTATTCCGAGGGAGTAGCAGGTCACTCCCTCTATGTCTATGAGAACTCCGTTAGCTCCCCACTCCTTTGCTTTTTTAAAGATTTCGTATCTCTTTTCATAGAACTCGTAGCAACAGTGTCCTATGTAGGTGTAGCCGTTTTCTCCGCACCACTGAAGGACGTCCCGAAGCATCTCAAAGCTCGTTATGGTTATGGGAATCATTCCCCTCTCGTAAGCCATCCTGTAGAGGTCTCCTACGGTGCATCCCCCGCACTCTCCGCAGTCGTCGGTGTGCCTGTAGTCGCACCACGCGGGTTTTGCGCAGTAAGGAAAGAGCATAACCTTGGCTTTTTTTATGTTTTCTTTCAGCCCTCCCCCGATGCTTCCGATAACTCTATTCAGTTTTTTTTTATCTATTCCCAGCTCCTCCGCTTCAAGTTTTCTTAAAGGGAACAAAACGGCTTCAACGAAGTCATCAACCGTAAGGTTCACACTCTCAAACTCTCTATCTTTAAAGAACTCCCTTATCTTTTTCTCCACGTCGCTCACGGGAGTGTGCTTTAAATACGCCTCAAGGTCGTAAATGAGCCTCTTGGGATTTATGAAGAAGTCCCCGTTTATTATCACCTGCTGGAGAACCTTGGTCTGTGGGTCCACTTTGACGGAAACCCTGAAGGTTCCGCCAGGACATCTGTAAATTCCGTAGAGAATTTCATCCCCGGTTACAGCCTTCTTCACGTGGTAGACCCACTCATCACTCTTGAAGTAGTCCTTCTTTTCGTTAAAGAGCTCAAGCTCTTCTTTGGTAAGCTCTCCCCAGTAGGGCTTTATCCCGAGCTCCTCCTCTAAAGCTTCCAAGATAACCTTAAAGATTTCTTCCTTGGAGGGAAGGTAGCCAAGCTCCCTCTTTACCCAGGTAATTCGCTCTTCTGCGGACTTTATTCCTTTAGAAGTGAGCTTCTCTATGGGAATCTGGAGGGATTTTAGCATCCTCTCAAGGTTGACGTCCATAAGTATCGTTCCCTGATAGAGGAAGGCATTTCCCTCAAAGACTCCTCCCGTTCCAGAAATCTTTTTTCCTTCAACCTCTATGTCGTTCCTCGGTCTGAACTGAGCCTTTATTCCGAGCTTGTTTAAGGCTTTTGCTACCGTTTTGCATATAGTTTCCGTAATCTCCTCGTAGGATTTATTTCCGAAGGACTCCCTGTCCGCAATTATCTCCCAACCAATCTGGAGCTCGTCAAAGTATATAGCTCCTCCTCCCGTTATTCTCCTGTTTACGTCTATCCCTTCCCTCTTTACGTAGTCCAGTCTCACCTCCTGCTCTACCGCTTGGTGGTATCCTATGAGAACGCATTCGGGTTTAAACTGGAGAAATCTTATCGTGTTGGGAATTTTACCCTCAGACTTTAGCTCCAAAAGGACGCTGTCTAAAGCTATGTTTTCGTAAGCGGGTCTCTGACCCGTGTATATCACCCTCCACATAATTCAACTCCTTAAGCTTCGCTTCCTACAATCTCTATGAGATTATTCAAAATTCCTATTAAAAATTTTTATCATAGAATAAGCCTTTTAAATACTTAAGATTACTTCTATGGCTGAGGAGTTTAATTTTCCCATAGATTTGGCACAAAAGTGCGTAAAGTGCGGACTCTGTAAATCGGTATGTCCCACCTACCCCTTCAGGGAAGAGGAAGGAGCTTTCGCCCGCGGAAGGTTGGCTTTGGCAGAAATGGTAGTCAAAGGGGAGCTCCCTTTAACTAAGGAAGTTGTCGCTCAATGGAACGAATGCGCTATGTGCAGGCGTTGCGAGTGGATTTGTCCTAACGACGTTCAGTATAAAGAGATTCTCACCAAAGCCCGTGAGATTCAACATAAAGAACTTGGTGAGGACTTTATCTCTAAGGCGGGGCTAAAGAGCTTGGAGCTCATGCAGTCTAAAGTAGGAAGAGTCGCTTTGAAGGTTGCCGGAATTTTATCTAAGCCTCTTCCTAAAGAAATTAAAGTTCCCCTCCCTACCGGAGGTGTGAAGTTCTTTCCGAAACCTTACGGAAAGCCCTTTGAGATAAGGGGAAAGACCTTTAAAGCGCAAAACGAAAAGAAGAAGCTCTTATTCTTTACGGGATGTATGATTGATGTCTTTTACGGAAACACGGGAAAGAGTGTTATAAAGGTTCTGAACAAGCTCGGATATACGGTGATAGTTCCGAAAGATATAAAGTGTTGCGGAGCTCCCCACCTTTACCACGGAAATCACGAGGCTTTTGAGACGTTAAGAGAACACAACGTAAAAGAAATAGAGAAGTACGAGTTTGACGCCATAGTGGTGGCTTGTCCCACCTGCGGCGGTGCTCTCGTTGAAGACTACGGCAAGAACTGGAAGGTTTACAGCTTTACGGAGCTCCTTTCAGACGAAAGAATCAAGTTCAAAGGTCAGGGAGAAAGGGTCACGGTCCACGTTCCCTGTCACTTTTACACCGCTATGAAGAGGAATCCCAATCTCTTTTATAAGACTTTGGAAAAGGTGGAGAACGCGGAAGTTGTTAAGGCGGAAAAGGCTCAAAGCTGTTGCGGATTTGCTGGACTCTTCTCAATAAAGAATCCCGAGCTCTCTACGGAGATACAGAGGGAAAAGATGCTTGACTTTAAAAAGACGAAAGCTGATTACATTGTCACGGAGTGTCCGGGATGCGTCCTCCAGCTCAGGGACGGAGCTAAGAAGTTTAAGAACAAACAGGAAGTAAAACACATAGCGGACTACTTAGCGGAAAGACTCTGATTTTTAGCTTTTATGTATTCAAGGACTCTGTGGGGGTCAGCCTTCGGGTCCACGCCCCTGTAAATTTTTTCCACTATCCCCTTGGGATTTATTATCACCGTATCCCTTGAGCACATCCCAAGAATGAGCTTAACTCCGTAGGTCTTTGCAACTTTTCCCTCAGGGTCGGAAAGGAATGTAATTTTAAGGTTGTGCTTTTTCTTGAACTCCCTTATCTTTTCAAGCCCATCAGTGCTTATCCCGAATACTACAGCGTTTTCTTTATCAAACTCTTCTAAAAGTTTTGAATACTCTTTCGCCTGCTGGGTACAGTGGGGAGTGTCCGCTTTTGGGTAAAAGTAGAGAACTATCCACTTTCCGAGGTAGTCGTGGAGTCTTACCTCCTTTCCGCTATCTGCAACCAATTTAAAGTCGGGTGCCTTCTGTCCTTCGCTTATGGGCTGTCCGGGGGAGATTATTCCTAAGAAGGTTAGGATGCTAACTATTAGGGATTTCATCTTTAAAATCCTAACACGATTTCAAGTTAAAGCCTCTTGCCCTCTATCTCAAAAGAAATAACTTTATAATTGTAAGCTCAAAAAAATAAATAAAAAACCACTAAAGGAGGTGGAGAGATGGCACTGTTTGATGAATGGTATCACAAAGGGCATCAAATTGTCCACGAGGTTATGAAGGAGCTCGGCATTGAAGATGAACACAAAGCTTTCAGACTCCTTCGTGCCGTTCTCCAGACCCTTAGGGATAGACTTCCTGCAAGCGAAGGAAAGGACTTTGCCTCCCAGCTCCCAATGGTTCTAAAGGCGGTATGGTGTGATGGATGGGACCCCACAAAGGTGCCCGACAAGAGCATAAAGCACAAGCAGGACTTCCTTGAAAGACTTATGAACCACCCTGGAATTAAGCAGCCCGCAGACATCAAAGGCTTAGAAGAGGCAGAAAAGGTAGCAACCGCGGTATTCAGAGTCCTCAAGAATCACGTATCCTACGGAGAAATCAAGGACGTTCTGAGCGAGCTTCCCGAAGACATAAGGGAGATGTTTGAAAAGGCTTAATCCCTTTCCCTTCTTTAAATTTTTATTTGAGGTGGAGCTATGCAGGTTAGACAACCAGCTGTAGCGGGAACTTTTTATCCGGGAGAAAAGGAACAACTAAAGCAGTTGATGGATTTACTCTGCGGACCCGAGCCCCAAGAAAAGATAAGGGCAAAAGCTATACTCGTTCCCCATGCGGGATACATATACAGTGGAAAGACTGCCTGTGAGGTTTACAAAAGAGTAGAGATTCCCTCAAAGATAGTTCTTCTGGGTCCGAACCATACAGGATACGGAGAGCCCATTTCCGTTTATAACGGAGATGCTTGGAAGACGCCTTTCGGCGTAGTTGAAATAGACAAGGAGCTAAGAGAAAAGGTTCTTTCCTACCCTTACGCAAAGCCCGACGAATACGCTCACCTCTACGAGCATTCCTTAGAGGTTCAGCTCCCCTTCTTGCAAGGATACGCGAAGCGTGATTTCAAGATTCTTCCCATAGTTTTAGCCTTCTTGGAATACGAGATTGCGAGGGATTTCGGACGTTTCCTCGGAGAAGTCCTAAAAGGAGAAGACGCTCTCATCGTCATAAGCTCCGACATGAGCCACTACATTCCCGCGGAAGAGGCACGAAAGAAGGACGAAATACTCATCTCAGCAATGGAAAGACTCAACACCGAGGAGCTCTACTTTAAAGCCATCCAATACAACATAACGATGTGCGGATTCATCCCTGCGGTGGTGGGAATAGAGGCGGCAAAAGTTCTGGGAGCTACAAGGGGAATAG
>WFPV01000079.1 GCA_015487405.1 Aquifex sp.
CGAATCAAACCACTGTGGGAGGAAGAAAGGGAAAAAATTGAGAGCAAGGAGATATTCAAAGAACTTGAACGCTCCTATGAGCTTTATAAATCTGTTGAGGAGTAGGTATGGGGGAAATGGAGAGGCTGAGAGATAAAGTAAGAGAAATCCTTGAAAACGAAGGTTTGGAAGAGGAGTTGGTGGACAAGCTCGCTGACAAGATATATAACAGCCTAATCATCAGTCACTCTTTTAATGGTGCAAGGATAGAGGGAAATGTGATAATAAACCCTATTACTCCCGAGGAGCGGAAAGCCGAAGTATTTGCGAGAGATATAGTAAACTATCTCCGTAAAACGAAAAGAAAAATGCATACCTTTACACTGGTTGGTGTTTTTTCATTTATTGCTGCGGTGCTTCCAATTATGCTGGGATTAACCGTTCAGCAAAATATCCTAAAGTGGGCGCCGTTTGCGTTGTTTTTTGCAGGGCTGTTTTTCCTTTACATGAGGGATAAACTGGCCGAGTATAGATACTCTGTATACCGTGACTATTTTAACCGCATATACGAATTGGCCCCACATCGCAAAGATCTGCTGGCGGAACTGCAAAAGGTATTGTAGAATAAAAACAAATCAGGGGAAAGTAAAATGTGGGTGTGGATTGCTGTTTTGATAAGCGCCTTATTATTTATCACTAGTTGCGAGGACAAGATAGAATCCGCCAAGACCCCTGAGGAAAAGCTTAAAGCCCTTGTAGAAAAACATTTTGAAGTTGAAAAGGTAGAAGTGAATAAAGCTGTAAACGGTAAATACATAGTGCTGGCGTGGACAGAACCCAAAGACTCCATAGTAAGCGGTTCCTCCGAGTGGATGCTCATTATGAACGGCGTGGGAGATCTCTTGAACGACGCTCTTAAATACAAACTGTCCGATCAAATAGATACGATCAAGCTAAACCTTCAGTATATATCTTCAAGGGGTAACAAATACACTCCCGCAATGGTCTACATAGAAACCTTTCCTTCGGAAGAGATACCTTTCGGCGCTTATCCCATCATCGCTGATACGGTTAGGCTGGACATTCCCAACATTCAATTCAGAAACTGGTTCTGCGATTTTGCAGAAGATAAAAATGTGTCCCCTTCCAACCCACGGTTAATGGAATGGTGCTACATGAGAGCACAGTGTAAAAAAATAAAAGACCAAGTTGGTTCAGCCCCGCCTCAGTGCAAAAGCTACCTGATAGACTGAGTTTTCCCCTCAGTTTCTTAGCCTTTAGAAACCCTTCGCCTTAACCTCCTACCGAGGAGGTGAAAATGGCGGAGAAAAAGTCAGAAGGCAAGACTCCCTTCCTCGTCTACGCAGGACCGACCTTCTTGATACCCGAGGACGGAATATCCCTCTCCTTCGGAAAGACCTACGAGAAGGTCCCCAAGCTCCCCAAAGACCTTGAGTTTCTGAAAAGCTTTTTCCTCCCTATCAAAGACTACCCGCCCAAGAAAGCAGAGATGAAAGCGAAGCACAGGGAAGCCATGTCCAGGATAGCGGATTACGTCAGGAAGAGAAGAGGAGGTAAGTGATGGCGTACTTTGCAGGCGTTAAGGTTCAGGAACTCCCCACTTCCATAGTCCCTCCAGTCAGAGTTTCAAACCCCATAGTAGCCATAGGAACCTCACAGCAGGTTCCCAATCCTAACGAACCCAAGCTCGTATACAACTTTGAAGAATACCAGGCCACATTCGGCTACACCGGAGACTACAACGTCCACACCTTGGACGAGGTCGCTGATGTAGCCTTCAAGCTCTACAAGGTCGCTCCCGTGGTCTTCATCTCCATAGGAACGGACGCAACGGATACGGTTAACACTTTCACCTCCACAAACCTCATAAACGCCATATCACAGTGGATAGATCAGATCTTCTTCCTCTTCAGGATGGTTCCGGGAACTCTTATAATCCCCAAAGGCTCTCAGGACCCTTCCGTTGCCATAGCAATGGCTTCCAACATGGAAGTCATCTCCTCCCTCTTTCAGGGTATGGCGATAGCGGACATCCCAGACACTCAAGACCCCACAGCAGTAGCAAACTACAAAAACACCAATAATCTTGTAGACGACAACCTGATACTCACTTACCCTTCCGTTGAGTTTGACGGCAAAACATACAACCTCTCCACCCACGTAGCCTGTATGCAGGCACGCCTTGACGCCCAGAACGACGGCATACCCTACAAGCTCGCTTCAAACCAGACCATCAAGGCGGTAAAAGCAAAATACACCCTCACCTTAGATCAGGCTAACAACATCAGAGGAAACGGGATAGTAACTGTTCTCAACTTCATAGGAGGACTCAGGAGCTGGGGAGACAGAACCTCCGCCTACCCCGCATCCACCGATCCCGTTCAGGCTCAGATAGTCATAAAGAGGATGACGAACTGGCTGAGGGAAAGGCTCATAAGGACCTACTGGCAGTTCGTGGACCAAGAGCTTTCGGAGAGACTCCTAAAGACCATAAGGGACTCTGTCCAATCTGACCTCAACGGTCTTAAGGGAAGAGGGATCATAATAGACGGAAGGGTTGAGGTTCTCCCTCAGGAAAATCCCCTCCCCGACCTAATAGACGGGCTTTTAAGATTCCACATCTACTGGACACCCTCACCGGCGGTCAGGGAGATAGACTTCCTCGTTGAGTTTGACCCAAATGCTGCAACTCAGGTATTTAGAGCGCTTCAGTAATGGAGGTGAGCGATGATACCGGGAAGGATTGAGAACGCAAGCGTTTATCTCAGAGGAAGGAGGCTCGCAGGCATAGCGGATGCGGAGCTTCCCAAGTTTGAATACGAGGCGGACTCTATCAAGAGCCTCGGCATAGCGGGAGAGGTGGAGGCCATATCGGTGGCAAACCTGAAGCCCTTAAACGCCAAGCTCAAATTCAGAACCGTAACGAGCGAGGCGGTGGAACTCTTAAAGCCTGAGACTCAGGAGATAGAGCTTCTCTCCGCAGTTAGTTTCGTGGATCCCAATACTAAACAGACACGGATAGCACAGCTCAGGGTATTCATGCAGGCTACAGCCAAGTCTTCTTCCTTCGGGAAGATAGAACCGGGCAAGGTGATGGACTCGGACGTTGAACTCTCCTGCTCTTACATGGTGGTAGAACTTGACGGCAATAAGATAGTGGAGTTTGACCCCATAAACTGGGTCTTTGCCATAAACGGGATCAACTACTTAGAGGATGTCAAGTATGCTCTCGGCTACTGAGCTTAAAGAGGTCTGCTCCGAGATCTTGAACCTCGCCCTGAAGCTCAGGTTTGAAGGTAAGCCCTGCCCGGGAATCTCCTTCTACGTCAAAGAACTTTCCCACAGAGACCCCAAGCTCGTCAGGTTCGCCATCTGGTATCTGCAGGACAAAGGTCTCATGAGAGACTTTGAAATCACTCATAAGGGGGTTGAGTATGTTTTACAAGGTGATTAAACTCAAGTACCCTCCCAACGAGAATCTCAAAGAGATAAAACTCAGGCGCCCGAAGGTCAAAGACTACAAACTCGTTCAGGACTGGAAAGGAGACGAGATAGAAAGGGATCTTGTCTTCTTTGAGATGCTAACGGGAGTCTCCAAGGAGATACTTGAAGAACTTGACATTGAAGACTGGAACGCTCTCCAGAACGCCCTTCTGGAGATGACGGGAAACTTGAATACTCCCCGGAGGACAGATGGCTCTTAGCCTATGTCTTCAAATTTCAGCCGTCGGAGATAGACGAGTTGACCGTAGACGATTTCAACTACTGGATAAAGAAGGCTCTGGAAGTTCTGAGGCATGGAGAAAAGGTGGATTGAGTTCGTCCTCTCTTTCTACAGACGGGCAAGGGAAAAGACCACAAGAGACGTCCTGAGCTTCTGGAGGAACTTTGTCACCATAGAGGACTTCTCCCGGTATCTGATACGAAAACTTGAGAGCTACACAGAGCTTACGCCTAAAGAAAAAACCTTCCTCCGTCAGGTAATTCAGGACATCTACGCCTCCGCCCCTGAGGATGCGGGGCTTCCCGCGATAAAGGAAGGCTTTGACGTTGAGGACATAAGGGCGATAAAGTTCGCGGAAGAGCTTTCTGACTTCTATCTGGGAAGGTTCTTCAGGGGAGACCAAAAACTCAGAAAGGAAGTCATAAATTGGATAAAGGACTACTACCTCAAAGAAGGCAATCCCCTCGGAAAGGGGACAAAAGGAGTAAAGGAGTTCCTCAGCAGGTTCGGAGACTACTTAGACATCAAAACAGAGCAGAAGGCGAGGCAGATAGTAGAGACCACAACCGCCTTTATAAAGAGCGCTTCCACGCTCAGACAGATGAGGAGGCTCAAGATCAAATACTACCGCTGGGACGCGGTGGGGGACAGATTGACCTGCAGAGCCTGCAGGTCCATGGACGGGAGAGTTTTCAGCGTGGAGACGGGCTACAGAGAGATGCTGAAAGTCATGAAGAATCCCCTGAGCCTGCCGGACATACGCCCCATAATCACGGAACCCTTCTACGGTAAAAGCTCCAGAGCGCCCGTGAAGACCGTTCCCCTACACCCAGGGTGCAGGTGCGTGATGGTAGCCCACACGGAGGAGAGGGAGATAAGGACGGTGGAAAGACCTCAAGGGGTTCCCGAGACCCACACTCAGAAGGAACTGGAGGAGAGGTTTCAGAACCTAACCCCTCAGGAAAGAGCCAACAAGCTCCGCATAGCCCAGCAGGATTCCGAGTGGGCAAGACCGCCTCAAAGACCTAAGGATAAGCAAATAAAGAGCTTCCTCGGTGAATACGTCCAAAAGCACTTTGAAAAGCATAAGGATGAACTCGGAGTTAAAAGTGTTGAAGAGTACAAGAAACTCACAAGACAGATATTAGAAGAACCCGAAAAAGTCCTTGTGAGCCTGCACAGATACGGAGAGAGGGAACTCACCTACTGGGCATTTTTCAAAGACGGCAAGATGGCTGTTGTGAGCGAAGACAACTACACTATCTTATCTATGTATAGGATGGATCCCCAGGAATGGATAGAGGTAGAAAGGGAAAGAGCGGAGAAATTTGGAGGTATGACAGGATTCGTAGAGCTGAGGTGAAAGAACTCCTTGAAGATTTGGAGTATGCACTGGAGTATCCACAGCCTCCCCCTTTCTGTGTTATTTTGAGCGCAACCCTTGCAAACGATGTATGGCTTGATTCAAGGGACAAACTCCACGAGCTCGGAGAAGACGAAAACCCTCAACTCAAGAAGTGGGAAAAGAAGTTTGTTAGGGCGGTGAGCAAGTATGGAATAAACTACAGAGAAAAATACAGAGCCTCCAAGCCCCTCTCCTACTGGTGGTGGTGGCTTGACAAGATAATGGACGGAAAGCTCTCTAAGGACCTCCTTCCCGAGCACGTGAGAGATCTAATTTCTTAGCCTTTAGAAACCACCATTTCTAACCTCTATCCTGATGACAAAAGCCACGCTCTACGAAGAGCTTTCAGTGGAGTCTCTTCAGGAAGAGGAGAAGTTCACAACTCTCACCGCCCGTGCGGTCTCCTCAAGAAAGATCCCGAGATTTTACGGAGTCCTATACCTCCCTCCAGAGGAGCTTGAGAAAGCCACTCCCACACTGAAGGGCTGTCCCGTCCTCAAGGACCACGAGCCGAGCGTTGACAACGTTATAGGAAGAGTCAGGGAAGCCTACTTCAAAGAAGGAGCGGTCTATGCGGAGCTTGAACTCTACAAAAACGACCCCCTCGTGGACAAGATTAAGGAAGGACTTGTGAAATCCCTCTCAGTAGGTTTTGAAAGGGATCTCATCTGGAGCGACGAAAAGCAGTGCTTCTTAGCCAAGAACATAAGGTTTAAAGAAATCTCCTTCGTCGTCATGCCCGCAGATCCCACCGCAACGGTTCTCTCCGAGGAAGAAGCGGAGTTCTTTTCAGAAGACATAGCCTGGGTAAAAGACCCCGAAAAGAGGAAGAAAGCACCTTCCGATTACTTCCTTGACCCCTCCTCAAGGAGATACCCCTACAAAACTTGGAGCGGGGAAGTCTCCTGTGAACTCCTCAGACGCGCCATGTCCTTGGCTTCGCTCCACGGACACACCCAGATATACGAGCGGGCGAAGTCCCTGTATGAGAGGCACTGCAAAGAAAAGCAGTCTTCCGACTGCGGTTGTGAAAAACTTTCGGAGGTAAGTAACATGCATGAGAATCTTGAAGCCCTCAAGAAGGAAAACGAGGAGCTTAAGAAGGAAGTAAAACTCCTCAAGAAAGAGATTGAGGAGCTAAAGCCCCTCGCAGAGGCAGGGAAGGCTTACGTGGAGAGCCTAAGAGAAGAGACCAAAAAGTTCATAAAAGTGGCACTCGGAGATAACTCCCCCATGCTCTCCATAGTGGACTCTCTCTCGGACATAGGTCAGCTCAAAGCTATCCACGACGAATACGAAAGGCTCGCAAGACAGAAGCTAAAGCCCTCCTCAAGGGAAGCCCTCCCCGAAGGGGAGCTTGAGGGCATAACCCCGGAAAAGCTTGAGAAGATGTCCTACAAGGAACTGCTTGAGCTTAAAGAAAAGTTTGCTAAGGAGGTGAACTGAGATGCCTACGGTTACCGGACAAACCAACCCGGAACTTTTCCCCCTTTACTACGAGAAGAAGGTTCTTGAGTATTTGAAGGAAAACCTCGTAGCCCTGAGATACGGACAGAGGTTCAGGCTCCCTCCCAACTCGGGAAGGACCGCGGTGTGGACGAGGTTCCAGCCCATACCTAAGGTAACCACTCCCATAACGGATCAGCCAACTCCGACGGAAGGCGCCTCCATGACCACCCAGCAGGTTCAGGCAACCATTGAAGAATACGGGAACTACATAGACCTTGATGAGTTCACGGACATAACCTCCTTTGTCCCCCTCTTGGATCAGGCAACGGATCTGCTCTCCTACAACGCCCAGCAGTCTTTGGATGCGGTAGCCATGAACGAACTCACCTCCGGGACCAACGTCGTGTATGCGGGGGGAGTAACTCAGAGGGTTGACCTTGTAGGTAAACCCCTCACCAAAACCGAAATAAGAAAGGCGGTCAACCTCCTACAAAGGAACAACATACCCCCCTTCCCCGACGGATACTACGTGTGCCTGATCCATCCAGACAAAACCCTTGACCTCTTCACCGATCAAGAACTTATACAGCTTTCCTTTACCAAGAGGGAAGCGGTAGAAAAAGGATTTATCGGCGAGTTTGCAGGTGTTAAGTTCGTAGTCTCCACCACACTTCCTATAGTTCCCAACGGTAACACAACAACTCCGGACGATGTGTATCTCACGGTAGTCCTCGGACAGAACGCCTACGGTGTAGTTGACCTTGACGGGACCACCTTCAAGATGGAATACACCAACGTAGACAAGCTCGGAAGGGTCAAAACCATAGGCTGGAAGGCTTACTTTGCGGTCAAAAGGCTCTACGAGCCTGCGATAGTGAGGATCGAGTCTAACTAAGGAGGTTAAGTGATGGCTGAGAAAAAGAATGACACGGTTAAAGTGCTTGTGAAAGAAGACACCTCTGTCTTTATCAACGGAAAAGAGATAAAGGTCAAAAAAGGAACCCAGAACCTTGAACCTGAAGTGGCAAGGATCCTCATAGAAGCGGGATATGCGGAAAAGGTTAAATGATCACACTTCAGGAGCTTCTTTCCTACTTCAACCTTGCGGGGGTCGTCTCTCCCTCGCAGGAAGACTTTAACAGAGCGCTTCAGGTAGCCCTTGAGAGGTTTAAAGCTCTCGTTCACTACGACTACCCCGCTACACCCTCCGCCCTTGAGAAGGAACTCCTCCTTCACTTAACCCTTATAGAGATGCTCAAAGGCTTTAACTACCTCTGGGAGGAAGGGAAAACCCGCTTTTCTATAAAGAAGGTATCCTCCGCAGCGGAGAGAATAGCATGGCGAATAAAAGCTTCTCAGACCCAGACAAACTGATAAAACAGGTTCTTAAAGACCTTAGGGACTCAATGACACTGACGCTCGCAAGGACAGGAGAGGAAGGCAAAAGCATACTGTCCCTCGTATTTAAAAGCGAAGGCAGATACCTCGGAGTAAGCTGGGAACCCCTCAATCCCAGATACCACGCCTACAAGATAAAGAAAGGCTACTCAGAGAAGATCCTTCACAGGACCACAACTCTGAGACGGAGTTTCTCTTACAAACTCGGTCCCGGATACGTGGAGATAGGGACCAACGTCAAGGACGACAGAACGGGGGCGCCTTATCCTGTATATCTTGAACACGGAACCCCTAAGATGCCCGCCCGCCCCTTTATGGCTCCCACCTACTACGCCCTGACAGTGAGGCTTCCCGACATAGCAAGGAAGGTGTTTGAAGATGTATTCGGACGTTGAGCTTACGATAACCCAGGCCCTAAAGAACGAATTTGCCAACGACCCATATCTCAAGCCTGAACTCATAACCTCCGCTCTGTCTAAGGAAACCCTCAAGAAAGCCCCTCCTCCCCAGCTTCCCGCCATCCGCGTCCTATTCACAGACGCCCAGCCCAAGGAAGCCCAAGACGTAGGCTCGGAGTTCTACGTTACGGAGATCAACTACACAATACTCTTTTACTTCAGAAACTTCACCAACGAGCCCGACGTTTACTCCTACGTCCAGAGGATAGTGAGCGTCATAAAGAACCTCCAGACTCCGAGAGGGAGGATAAAGCCCGGGAGGATATACCTATTTGCGGAAGAGAGTTATTACGCATATGCGATAGAAGCTCTCTTAGAGACAGTTGTTTGAACTCTTAGCCTTTGGAAACCCTACCTCTTAACCTCTCAACTATGGTGCTCAAAAACCCCAAAGCCAAAGGCTCAAGAGTTGAAAGGGAGGTAAGGAAATCCTTTGAGTCCGCAGGCTTTGAGGTTATCAGATCCGCAGGCTCTTTGGGAAAGGGAGATCTCCACGTTTCGGGAATAGGCTCAGTTCAGGTGAAGGCACGCAAAAACTTTCACGTATACAGCCTCTTTGAAGGGGCGGACGTTCTTGTGATCAAAGCGGACAGGAAGGAACCTCTCGTGGTTATACCTCTGAATAAGTTTCTGGAGGTCATAAGCCATGGAAGATAAGCTTGTCCAGATAATCGGAAACGGTGGTTGGATGGCGGTAGGTGTAGTCCTCGGCTATTTGCTTAGGAAACTTGAAAGAAGAGTAGAGAAGCTTGAAGAGAAGATAGACGCCATGCACGATGAATTCATTACCAAAGAAGACCACTACAGGGACATATCCGGCTGGAGAGGGGAAATACACAGACTCGAGGACAGGATAGAGAGGTTTTTTGAAAAGATCATGGAGGCGAAAAGATGAAGGCTCTGAGGGGTCAAATACTTGACTTCCTGAAGAGGATTTACCCGAGAGAGATCGAAGAGCTCGGCGTTATATCCGTCTTTTATCAGTATTACACCGATAAAGACATAAAGCAGTCCCTCCAGTATCTCGCGGACAAAGGATACGTTGAGATTAAGGAAGTTCCCCACCCCTACCATAGGAGAAAGAAGGTCAAACTTTACCGGATAACCGCCACTGGGATAGACCTTTTGGAAGGAACCATACATGATGACGGCGTAATACTTGAGGAGGAAGAGTAAATGCCAAGGCGCAAAAAGGCGGAACTCTACGACCTTATCCAGCGCATCATCCACATGCACGAAGTTGAGAAAAAGGACTTCAAAACGATAGCGAGCATCCTGAGGAGCGAAGGGTATGACATCTCCAAGTCCGCCATACACAGAGCTTACAGGGACTATAAAGAGTTCGCAAAGAAGTATAACGAATGGTGGGACAAGATAGAGGCGATAGTGAGCATGACTCAGGACAAGCCCACCTCCTTCATGCTCTCTGCGGTTGTCTCCGTTCTGACCCAACACGTTATGGATTTCGTAAAGGACATAGACTTTATGGAGTTTGAGGACCCAAACGACCTGATAAAAGCGGTCAAGGACCTCACCCAGATGGCAAAGTCCCTTGAGGAATACATAGGAGAGAGGCTAAAGCGTGCGGTTGAAAAGATTGAAGAGGAAGGGAAGAAGAAAGGAATAGACCCCGAATTCCTTGAAATCGTGAGGAGAGAAATCTATGGGATTTAAGGGAGTCCTTCTCCCTTTCCAGAAGGAGTTCTACAGAGGAGTAAAAACCCACAAGTATGCTATATGGCTTGCATCCCGCCAGATAGGAAAGTCCTTCACCGTCTCCTTCATAGCCCTTGACACCTGTCTTGAAAGGGACGGTTCCACCGTCATAGTGGTCTCCGCATCCGAAAGACAGGCGGTAGAACTTCTTAACAAGGTTAAGCTCCACGTCAGAGCCTTTAAAACCCTAAAGCTTGAGTTCTTTGAGGACGTAAAGACCAACGTCCACAGGGTAGAACTTCCCAACGGTTCAAGGATCCTCTCGGTTCCCGCAAACCCCGACACCGTGAGAGGCTTCAGCTCGGATCTTTTAATCCTTGACGAGTTCGCCTTTGTCCAGCACGATGAGGAGCTCTGGAAGGCGGTGTTCCCGATGATCACGAGAAAGAAAGACTCAAAGCTCGCTATCACCTCAACTCCTAAGGGCAAGAACAACATGTTCTACAAACTCTGGACGGAAGCCCAGAAGGATCCGCTCTGGTATGTGCAAAAGACCACTATCTACGATGCGGTAAAGATGGGACTGGACATAGACGTGGAAGCCCTGAGAAGAGGTATACGCAACGAAGAGGCATGGAGACAGGAGTATCTGTGTGAGTTCGTTGATGAAGCGGGAACGCTCCTTCCCTATGAGCTTATCCAGTCCTGCGAGCTAAAACCTAAAGAGATACTCGTAAAAGATCTAAGAGACCTCAAAGGAGACGTTTACATAGGCGTGGACGTGGGAAGAAGAAGAGACCTTACCGTCATAAGCGTCCTTGAAAAGCTCGGAGACGTCCTGTATCTCAGAAAGCTTGAGATCCTCCATAAACTACCCTTCAGAGAACAGATCTCCATCCTTGACCACTTTGCAAGATACGCCCGCAGGATCGCCATAGACGAGACGGGGATAGGTATGCAGATGGCAGAGGAACTCCAGAAAAAATGGGGCGAGACCAAGGTCCTAAGAGTCTACTTCACCGCAAGGACTAAAGAAGAGCTTGCGGAGAGACTAAAAGCCAAGTTTCGGGACAAGCTCATAAGAGTGCCCGCGGACGAAGACCTAAGAGAAGACCTCCATTCTGTTCAGAAGACCATAACACCAGCGGGCAACATAAGATACGAAGGTTCTACCGAGAACTCCCATGCGGACAGGTTCTGGTCTTTGGCTTTGGCGGTCTACGCAGGCTCTCAGGAAGAACCTCCCAAGGTTCACGTTCCCTTCGCCTTCGCAAGCGCAAAACCCTATAAAGGAGAGAGAAGATGGGCTTACTGGGGCGTCTGAAGAACCTTATTAAAGGGATCCCCAAAGAGAGAGTCTCAATAGAACCCGTAGCCTACTACACACCTAAGACCAAAAGCGTAAGGGCAAGGATAATCCAGCCCAGATTCCCAGCCCAGTATCTCTACGAGCTTGAGAGAATTATTTTTACCAACCCCGACCTCTCCCACGCCCACCAGATATTCCTTGACCTCGTGAACACCCCCGTGGAAGTTCACGTAGAACCTTTCTCCGAAAGAGCCAAGGCCGAGATGGAAGAACTCATACACAGCATAAACCTTGACAACCTCAAAAGACACCTCTTCAGTCAGCTTATCGTCTACGGTGCGGTCTCGGCGGAGGCGGTAGTGTCTCCTAAACTTGACGGGATAGAGAAAATAGTCAGAGTTCCGGTTCCTACGGTGTTTTTCGTTTATGACGAAGAAGAGGACACCTTCAAACCCTACCAGATCGTAGGCTCAAAACAGATAGAGCTAAATCCCATCACTTACCTTTACAAGCCCCTCCTCACCCTTGACGGGTCTCCTTATGGTATCCCCCCCTTCCTTCCCGCCCTCTCCATAGTGGACACGCAGGAAGAGGTTTTCCAGGAACTCAAGAACCTCGCCAAGAAGATGGGGCTACTGGGCTTCATAGACATTTCCTTGCCCACGCCGGCTCAAGATAACGGTGAGACAGACACCGAATACAGGGAAAGACTCTACAACAAGCTCATTGAAGAGGCTCAAAGAGTCCAAGAGCAGATACAGAAAGGTTTAATAATCCACTACGACAGCTCTCAGGTCAAATACGAGAAAATTGAAACATCGGACATAGGAAAGGGGATCATTGACCAGATAGAACTCTGGCTCCTTTCCGCTGTCAAACTCCAGCCCTCCCTTCTGGGAAGGACAACCGGATCCACCGAGACGTGGGCAACAGTAGCCTACGCCCAGTTCGTCCGCCAGCTCAAGAACATGCAACAGCTCGTAGAGGACGTTCTTGAATACTTCATAGGACTGCACCTGACCTTAAGGGGGATAGAGTTCAAGCACCTTGAGGTAGAGTTCGAAGAACCGCCCGATCTGAACCCCAAACTCACCGAAGAAGCTCAGAAAGTAAGAGCTGACAGAGTGATAGCCCTCTATCAGGCGGGACTCATTACCGAAGAAGAGGCACGGAAGGAACTCGGCTACGACCCACAGGGGATAGGAGAGGAGAACCAGGAGCATTACGTAAGAGGTGAGTGGCTGTGAGCTACCTGCTTTCCATAAAGGTAGGGGCGTCTCTCACACCCTCCACCTACTCCGCCCTTGAGACACTCGGCAAAAGACTCAAAACCGTTCAGGGAGTATCAGAAAAAGCCCTTGAGCCCCTCAAAGGACTTGAATACTGGAAGATCCCTAAGATAAACCCCAAAGACATAGCAGGAGATCCCGCTTTTTTTAGGACATACGCCTCTACTGTCAATAACCTCATAAAAAGGTTCAAAGAGCTCCAGAAAGCGGGGAAAGAGGACACACAGGAGTTTAAAAATCTCCAGATCGCTCTAAAGAGGCTCGGAGTAGACACCTCAAGAGTTGATCAGGAAGTTAAAAAGCTCGCCTACTCCCTCAGAAAGCTGAGGCAGGCAAGCAAGATAGACCTTCAGATAAACGCCCAGACGGAGAAACTAAAGAGCCAGCTCTCCTCTTGGAGGTCCGTAGTCGCCACCGGAGCGTCCTTAGCGATACCCATCAAGATAGGGATGGACTTTGAAGCTCAGATAGTTCGTGTCAAAGCGCTCGCAAGGGCTACTCAGGAAGAGTTTGAAGCCCTCAAAGAGAAAGCTAAAGAACTCGGAGGTTCCACGAGATACTCCGCCACGGAGGTGGCTCAAGCCTTTGAATACATGGTGATGGCGGGAATGAAGACCAAGGACATACTCGTTTCCGCTAAAGATGTTCTAAACCTCGCTACAATCGGAAACCTTGACCTTGCAAGAGCCTCGGACATAGCCACCAACATAATGAGCGGTTTTGGACTAAAGGCACAGGAACTCACCCGTGTAGTTGACGTCATGGCAAAAACCATAACCACCTCCAACACGAGCGTAGAGGAACTCGGAGAGACCATGAAATATGTGGCTCCTGTAGCGAGCGCTGTGGGAGCTTCCGTGGAAGAGGTCTCCGCAATGGCGGGGCTTCTGGGAAACGTAGGCATAAAAGGCTCACAGGCTGGAACCACCTTAAGGGCTATGTTCCTGAGACTCTCCGCTCCCACAGGAGAAGCAGCGAAAGCCCTCCAGATGCTCGGAGTCATGACCACGGACGCTCAAGGCAAGCTAAAACCCATGCCCCAGCTTCTGAAAGAGATAGCAAGCTCCCTCCAGTTCCTACCCCAAGCCCAGAGGATGGAAATCCTTAAGCAGATATTCGGCGAAGAGGCTGCATCTGGAGCTATGGAACTTCTCAAGAAAGCCCAAACCGGAGAGCTGGAAGCTTACATAAAACAGATCAAGGACTCCAAGGGAGAGTCTCAGCGTATGATGGAAGATCTCAATAAAACTCTAAAGGCAAGCTTCACTTCCCTTTTCTCTGCCCTTCAAACCCTCGCCATAGAAGTGTTTGAACCCATGAAGCCGATAATCAAGGGCTTTGTAGATATGCTCACCTTCGGAGTGAGGACTCTGACCTTTGTTCTAAAGCCTTTACTTCCCGTTCTATCACCTCTCGTTTTATTCCTCGGCTCAGCCTTCATAGCCACCAAGATGTTTGCCATAGCCACCTCCTCCCTGCGCCTTGCTCAGCTCTTACTTTCAAGACAGCTTCTCATGACTCAAGCAAGACTACCTTTGATGGCAGGCTCCTTAGCCTCTTTAAGAGCCACAACACTTTTGACCGCCGCAGGTTTCAGAACGCTCGGCAGGGCTATGCTCGCCAACCCGATAGGACTAATACTCTTCGGAGTGTCTCTCCTCATAGGACATTGGGGGAAAGTTAAAGAGATCCTCGGTAAAGTCTGGGAGAAAGTAAAGACACTTAATCCTGCCTTCCTACTACTTGCCTCCCCGATCATGCTCATAGCCAACCTCGGCAAAAAGCTTTCGTCTGTATTTAGCTTCCTCGGAGGTATCTTAAACAGGCTCACAGGGGGAGTGGCCTCTTTCGGTTCAAAGCTCGGCTCCGTTTCAAGGCTCGGCGGACTGCTTTTCAAAGGTCTCAGACTTCTTAGCCTCACCAATCCCTTCGGGCTTGCTATAACCGGTGCTACTATCCTCCTTCCGAAGCTCTGGAAGCTCATAGGAGGATTTGAAGGAATAAAAAAGGTGGTCTCCGCAGTGGGAGGTTTCCTCAAGAACGTTGTAAGCTCTATAGGAGGTTTCCTCGGTAAGGTAGCAGGAAAGGTCAAAGACCTGTTCAAGAAAGGAGCTTCTACCTTACCATTGATTTCACCTATCGGAGCCGTTGCGGGTATAGCGGGAGCTGTCAAAAAGCTCTTCTCTTCCTCACCTACGAAGGAGGTAACAAAGGAAGTAGCCACAGAGGCGGTCGTAGAAAAGGTAACGGAAAAGAAAGAAAGCAGGTCCGTAACAGTCAACATAGGAAGAATAGAGGTAAACATAACCGCTCAGGACATTAAAGAAGCCCCCGAAAAGCTCAAAGACGAACTACGCAAGGTAATAAGGGACGTATTCCGCGAGGAAATGGAAGCCCAAGAGAGAAAACTATCCATGGAGTTGGGCTATGGGGTGTAGTCCTACAGATGCAAACAATTCTCTCTTAGCCGATTATGTTAACACCCCAAAATCAGTTTTCCAGAGTTATCAACAACTTAAGTTAATTTCCAGAAAAAAATTACCACTTTCGTTCAAAAAAATTACCACCCCATTTCTTAAGAATATTCAAATTTCCTTATAAGCTTTGATACCCAACACTTACCCGCTGTCCCGAAAAATCCCGCTAAGTCACGCTATGTCCCGAAATCGGTGGTAATTTTTTATTGAAAATTACAGAAGTAAAAGAAACACCTACTACCCGTGCTACCTTATCCCTGTGGTGAGAAGGAAGGGGATGAGGAGAAGGAAGGAAAAGCTGGACATAGAAACCCTGAAGAAGATAGCTCCTCAGTACATCAAGGACATAGAAGCCCTCGGGGTTGAC
>WFPV01000080.1 GCA_015487405.1 Aquifex sp.
ACTCCTAACCCCTTCATACATCCCTTGCTGTTATACAAAACGAGTTTTGTAACTTTTGAATTCTTTTTAACCATATATTTGATCTATCTTTTTAAACCTTTCCTCTAATTCCTGAACAAGCCCATATCCCTATTTTCCTCCACTTTATCCTGGAATTCTCTTTGTATCCCTATTTAGTTACTATTAAATTCCTTTATTTTTTGACCATTCTTCATATCTAACTTTTGCAAATACTTCATGCAACTTTTCTCTCAGTTTATCACCAACGAATCAAAATAACTATTTCCCCCTTAATCTTTTCTCTACTTTCCAGCTCTTTAATGACTTCTTCCAAGCTTCCCCTTATATACTCCTCGTGAACCTTGGTTAGCTCGCGGGCAACGCAAGCAGGAGTGTCCTTACCGAAGACTTTCTCCATGAGCTTTAGGGTCTTCAGGATTCTGTGGGGGCTTTCGTAGAAAATGAATGTGATGTCCTCACACTTTTGTAGTTCTTCAAAGAATCCCTTAGTTCCCTTCTTTGGGGGGAATCCAGCAAAGAGAAACCTATCGGTGGGTAGTCCGGAACCGACTAGGGCTGTTATTACCGCGCTGGGACCGGGAAGGACTTCTACTTCTATTCCTTCCTCTATGCACCTTCTTATTAGTCTGTAGCCGGGGTCGGATATTGCAGGCATCCCCGCATCACTAACGAGAGCTACGTCTTCTTTCTCAAGGATTTTAAGAATTTTGGGAATCTGTTTTTCTTCCTTCGGCTCGTAGTAGGGTATGAGCTTTTTTCCTTCTATTTCGTAATGGTTTAAGAGTTTAAGAGTTCTTCTTGTATCTTCGCAGGCTATGTAGTTGACCTTCTTCAAGACCTCTAAGGCTCTGAGGGTTATGTCTTTCAGATTTCCTATAGGAGTGGGAACGACTATGAGCTTTCCCATGGGTTTAAATATTGTAGATGGAGATTGAGCTTTTTAGTTGGAATATAGAACTTTTTTATTTAATTAATCACGCGCGGAGCATGTATTTAGATTATTTCTTTTCTTATTTTTATTTGCTGGGTAAAGGCTATATTCTCATTCCCCTGCTTTTTGTAGTTTACCGCTTCTACAGAAAGAGGCTCCTGCTGTTTATCGGTTCCGTTTTGGTGGAAACGGCGTTGGTTCAAGCCCTTAAGTGGTATTTTAAGACTCCCCGTCCTGTGAAGGTTTTACCTGATGTTTATCTCATTGAAAAGGTTTACCATAAGTCCTTTCCCTCCGGTGATACCGCCATGGCTTTCGTAATTGCGTGTTTTTTTAGCGAGGTCCTGCCGAGGAGATGGAAACTCCTTCCATGGATTTACGCCTTTTTAGTGGCTTACGGAAGGGTCTACGTGGGTGCTCACTTTCCTTTAGACGTTTTTGTCGGGGCTTTGATAGGAATGGGAAGTTATTGGGTGGTTAAGAAGGTTTTAATTCTTTTTGGTTTTCACTCCTAAGACTTTGCGACCTCCTCTCCGCATCTTAAGATGCGGAGGTTCCCGCTTCATCGTGGAGATACTCCCCACTCCACGGGCGTCTCTTCCCCGCAGTCCACGGGTAGGGCAGACTTTAGGCGGTCTGCCAGCGCCTTGTTTTTCTTCGCCAATTGCTTCAACCTCAACCTCAATATTTCCCAAGTTCTGTTTAAATCTTTATCTATCTCTAATCCGCACTCGGGACATTTATAAATCCTTTCGTTTAATTCAACTTTTTGTTTAAAACCACATCTACAACAGGGAGAATGCCAAGATAAGGGATGAGAAAATAGAGATATGGGCTGGTTGGAAAGTTAGAGGAGTGCTTTAAAAAGATTGAAAAGAGAAAGAGGATACAAGCGAAAGTAAAAGCAATAGCTGTAGTTTTGTATTTTAACGGTTTGTCCTTTAGAAAGGTAGCAAAAGTTCTAAAGCAAACAATGGGAATAGAAGTTAGTCCAGAGGCAGTAAGGCTGTGGTGGTATTCACTCGCTAAGTTTCTAAGAAGTATCGGTAGAAATGTTGTAGAGAGGTTTTTTAGACACATAAAGCATAGGATGAAAAGCTTTTACAAACGTTTCCCTCACAATTCTAAATACGAGACTGTCTGGTCTTGGCTCGCTTCCTTCATTTTCATTAAATCCCTCTCCTCTAATGTCTAAACTTGGCGTTCTCACCTTGCTTAACTTGAAAGCCTAAGATTTTAAGCTTTCTTTTTTCAAAGTCGTTAGGAGTTTTGATTTCAACTTCTTTAAGTTTTTCGGATTGTTTGATTTTTTCGGCTTTATTCATAGTTCCAAACTCCCTTTAAAGGGAATTTTAGAACCTATCGGACGCTATTCATCCTCCATCTGCGATGGGAGGCTTTCTGGCGTAATTTCCTGTAAATCCTGTGTATATGAGCGTTGTAGGGATGTTCAAGTATGCACCGCAGTTATCGCTTACGAAAGATGTAGCTTCAACATGGGTAATAGTAAGGAGAGGCTTGGGGCTATCTGAAGGAGTGCCCAAGAACTACAGGGCATTTCTTCAGGCAGCTCAAAAAAGCCCTCAGCGCAAGGTGGGGATAGAGGGGAGGTGGGTCTATGGAAGGAACTTTTCCTCTGGGGAGAACCTGAAGAGGTCTCCGTATAATCCCTGGCGAGTGCTGAGGGTAGCGGTGCTGACTGCACTCTCCCCTGAGAGGCTTCCCAGGTGCCTCTCTCCCCTGAAGCCTATATTGGTTTCAGGGGACGTGGGGAGAACCCTAAAAGGGCGTGAGTTCCCGCTACCTGGGGCGGGGACTATGGGTGCCCAAATGCCGCCTGCCGGGTTTTTGACACTCTGAAAAGTGGGGTATAAAGGGGTCATTGGTTCTGAGACTCCCGGAATTTTGAGCGGGGACTGATGAAGAATCCCAGAAGGATATTCCTTTTTGACGACATAGAGAAAGCTAATCTGCGGGTTTGCAATGTTCTTTTGCAACTGCTTGATGAGGGCTGCGTGGTTGAGAGGAGCACCGGACAAGGGTTTTCGCGGACCATTCTATTGTCATCTTCACTTCTAATTACAAGCAGAAGGAGTTCGGAAAGCTTTACGATGGGGTGGACGATCCCATAGAGTGGGTACTTTGGTCAAAGAAGTTGCTCGAGGAATTCTTCAGACCCGAGTTCTTGGGAAGACTAGACGAGATAGTCGTTTACAGCTTCAGGACTAACTTCTATTTCCGTTATCTACCTTAGTGTTTGGGCAACTTTTTTGAAGGACAAACCGTTAAAATATAAAACTACAGCTGTTTTCAATCTTTTTAAAGCTCCTCCTCTAACTTCCCTATCAGCCCATATCTCTATTTTCCTATCCACTTATCTTGGCATTCTAAAAGTATAGTTAAAATTGTTTAAACTTTCTCTTCTACCTTCGGAAATAAAATCTTTTTCTCCCTAAGCTTATAACTCCCTTTAGAAAAAGGTCTTAGTTCGGGATTGAACTCCTTTTCTCCAAGCATTTCAAGGGCTTCTTTCATTTTGTTTGGGGTTATGGGATAGAGAAGATGAGTTAAAACGTAAAGTCCGTCAACGAGGGTGTAGAGAATCTTTTTAAGCTCTCTGGTTTTTCCTTCTTTATTCAGGCTCCAGGGTTGCTTTTCGTCAACGTATTTGTTGAGGTAGCTCGTGAACTTCAGAATTTCCTCTATGGCTTTGTAGAAGTTTACAGCTTTCATGTATTCCTCGTAGTTATTTATGGTTTCTGTAGCCACTTTTTGGTATTCTTCGTCCCTTTCTCCGGAAACTTCACCGCCTAAGAACTTGTTAGCCATGTTAATTACTCTGCTGTATAGATTTCCTATCTCGTTTGCGAGCTCTCCGTTTATGCGATTTATTATGGCTTTCCTTGAGAAATCCCCGTCCTGTCCAAAGGGCACTTCCCGGAGTAAGAAGTAGCGAACCTGGTCAAGCCCAAACTCCTTAACGACGTCGTAAGGGTCTACGACGTTTCCAAGGGTTTTCGACATCTTTTTACCTTCTACTGTCCACCAGCCGTGGGCAAAGACCTTTTTGGGAATCTCATAACCGAGGGATATTAGGAAGGCGGGCCAGTAAACGGTGTGGAATCTTAAGATGTCCTTTCCGACGAGGTGTAGGTCAGCTGGCCAATAAATATCAACCTTATCCTCTAAGGCGGATATGTAGTTAAAGAGAGCGTCAAACCAGACGTAGATGGTGTGCTCGGGGTCAAAGGGAACGGGAATTCCCCACTTTACTCTGCTTCTTGGTCTTGTCACCGATAGGTCTTTCAATCCTTGTTTTACAAAGGAGATAATCTCGTTCCTCCGGTAGTCGGGCTGAATGAACTCGGGGTGTTTTTCGTAAAGCTCAAGGAGTTTGTCCTGATACTTGGAAAGCCTAAAGAAGTAGGAGGGTTCTTTTATATATTCGCACTTCTTCTGGTGTATGGG